>DASXGT010000124.1:0-5808 GCA_036488895.1 Bryobacteraceae bacterium
CAATTGCCAAAGCCGCTTCTGCGTGATTCGCCAGAACGCGCATCGCCGGGTCAGTATCTCCGGATAAGCTCTGGTACAGCCCCAAGAACCATACCGGCGGCAGCCAGCGCGCCCATTCCGGCTGAAGCAGCACATTCGTGATCCGCGCTTCAACGGAAAAACTCATCACCAGCAGGCCAAGCATGACCGCCACCAAGCATCCTTGTAAGTAGCCGGTGACGCGCCCGAACACGCGCGGCGGCAATAGATTCAACAGAACACCTTGCAGCGCAATCAGTCCAAAGAAAAAGAAAGCACAAGCGGCCAATGAAGCGCCGGCGTGCGCCCATACTCTTAAGGCAAGGGAAGATTGAAATGCCCAACGGCCTGCCGAAAGAGCAGGGAACCCAAAGCTCGGCAGAAAATTGAGTGTGACCATGACGCCCGCCGCGACCACCAAAAGAGCCGCCAATTTCGCCGCGAAGATCTGCCGGGGCCGCAGCGGCAAAGCGCCCAGCGCGCGGTAGTCACGAAGGTCTGGAAACAACGATTGCCACTTGATGGCCGTGAGCAGCCCAACGGCCGACATCATCAAGGTAATGAGCCATAGTTCATCGGCGCGGACGGCCTCACGATAAGGATGCGGCGTTGACAGGTGACTTAGGTGCTGGTATTTCCGGTGAAGCGGCATGATGAACAAAAGGAACCACTGAAAGAAAACCGGAAGCGTCCCAATCAACACCGTGGTCATTTGGCCCGGCGTCGTCACCAAATCGCTATCAAAGAAGCGCCGCACGAAATGCCGCAATAGTTCAAAGCCGGGCCCGTGCGTCTCTCGAAACCATTCCTTCATCACGCAGCCTCTATTCCTGGCGCAACGCCACGGCCGGATCAATGCGCATGGACCGCCGGGCCGGAACGTAGCACGCAATAAGAGCCAGCAGCGCCAGCAGAAGCGGCGCTCCAATCAGCACAATGGGATCGGAAGTGCTAGTGCTGGTGACAGTACCCACGCTAGAGTTCATGAACGCAAGCATGCGCGCTCCCGCCCATGCACCGCACATCCCCACAGCCAGGCCGGCCATGATCAATACAAAGCCTTCCCTCATCACCAGCGAAAGCACGGCCCGGCTCTTAGCGCCCAGCGCGATGCGAATTCCGATTTCACGCGTCCGCTGAGCAACGGAATACGCAGTCACGCCGGCCAGTCCAACGCCCGCCAGAATCAATCCGAACGCTCCAATCAGCGCATACGTCCAAGCCGCCATTCGCAGCGGCGCCATAAATCTGCCAATCTGATCTTCCATGCTGCGCGCGTTCACCGGCATGATCCGTTCGTCAATGGCTGAGATCTCGCGGCGCACCACGGAAAGCGCGTCCACGCCCGGTATCGTCCGCACCATCAGCGTGGTCCCTTGTAACGACGGGTGGCTATAGCTGGAGGGCCGCAGGGGAAAATAAATCGCCGGCCGCGGCTTTCCAACCGCCACGCCTTCTGAAACATTCGCGGCGACTCCAATCACTTCGAAGCGCCGCAACCCGCTGCCCGCTATCATGCGGCGGTAATCATATGAGGCGGGCCACATGCCCGTTGCCGCCGCAACCTCGCCGTTGCCAATATCGATCGAGCGTCCAACGGCTTCTTTGCCCTGCCACAATTGATTTGCCAGCGTTTCACTAATGATCGCCGCGGTGGAACTTTCTGCTTCATCTTGTTTGCGGAAACTCCGGCCCGACAAAACCGGAATACCGGTGGTTTCAAAATAGCCGCTGCCAATCACATGTCGAATAGCGCCGACGGTCATCCTTGCTCCACCGCCGGCCGACGAAACTTTCATCCAGGCGCCTGGAATGGAGACAGGCACCGTTTCCGTGAGCGTTGCCGCTTTGACAGACGGCAGAGCCTTCACGCGGTCCAATAACCGGTTAAGAAAGATGGCAGCTTCAGCACCCGAATATCCATCGCGAACGGGATCAAGCGCAACGGAGTACAAATTCTTGGGATTGATTCCCGCCTGAATTCCCAATGTCGTTTGGATTCCCAGCGAAAGAAGGCCAAGGATTACCAACAGCGTAAGTGAACCCGCAACCTGCCACACAATTAGCAAATTGCGCAGGCTGAATTGGCGCTGGCTCCGGAAGAAAAGATTGCCGCCTTCCTTCAACGCAGCGGTCAAGTCAGCCCTCGTTGCCTGTAACGCCGGCGCAAGGCCAAACAGAAGCCCGGTACAAAGAGTAAGGAAAAACGTCAGCGCCAGCACACGCGCGTCCGGCCGAAGGTCATAGGCAACCGGCATCGGGAAAGGCATCTGCACTTGTGACGCTAATGTCATCAACCACAGGGAGGCAAGAAACCCGATGGCGCCTGCAGCCAACGCCAGCAGCATGCTTTCTGTCAGCAGCTGGCGAATCAGCCGTCCACGGCTAGCTCCCATGGCGAGGCGTACGGCTATCTCGCGCCGCCGTTGTGCGGCACGCGCAAACATCATGTTGACCACGTTGGAGCAGGCGATCAACATCACCAACGCGGCCACAATAGTGAAGAACGATCTGAAGAACGGCAAATCCTGTTTCCGCAGAGGAAATAATTTGCCGCCTTCCACCAGCCAGATTCGCCGGTGTTCTCGCCTGCTGTCCACGTCTACCCGGTCTCGTTCGAACTGCTGGGCCACCGCGTCCAACTCTGCTTCGGCGCGCGGAACGGGGATGCCTGCCTTCAACCGCCCCACTACAAAAAACATCGGGGCATCACGGCGTTCCAGCGCATTGTCCGCTAGCTCGGGTGCGATACCGCGGCCTGCTGGAGCGGGCATCCAAAGATCCGCTGGAAAAAGCAGCGGTGAGGCACCCACGAAATCCACGGGAGCCACGCCAATCACCGTAGACGGCTGACCGTTGATGCGCACCGTCTTGCCAATGATCAATTGATCCGCACCCAAACGGTCCCGCCAGAAACGATGGCTCACCACGATGAGCGGCGCCTGCCCGCTCCGTTCCTGACTCGCACTGAAGAACGTGCCGAGCGCAGGTTGCACACCCAGCGTGGAAAAGTACGACGCGCTCACCAAGTGTCCCCAAATCCGCTCCGTGCTGTTGCCGAGACCCACGCCAAATGGCACGGGGGCGGCGTAGGCCATAGTGGACGTGAACAAATCAGCCTGTTCGCGAAAACGCCGGTAGAGCGGGTACGATGTAGGCGACTGTAGCGCCACCAATTCGCCAGGTTTCTGCACGCCGGGAAGCGTCCGCAGCGCCATCCCATTCATTTCGCTGAACGCGCAGGTCGCAATGCAAATTCCCAGGCTGAGCGAAATCAACGCCACGGCCGTGAAACCGGGAGAGGCGATCAGCGCGCGCAACCCATAGCGCAGATCTTGCCGGAACTCCGCCAGATGTTCCACCGGAACCCGGATCGCAATATCCACTAACAAGCGCGCCAGCCCCAGCACGCCGTGCCGCCGCCAAATCGGCTCAATCGCAGCTTCTGTCACTTGCAGCAGTTCATCGCCATAGACATTTTGGAACTCCTGCGGAAAAGCGCCCGCGAGCTTACGATAGAGCCGCAGACCGATTTCTACCGGCCGCTGTGGCGGAGCCGGATCGCTGCCGGCCATCGCATTTACGATTTTTCCCGCCAACGCATCACCGTCTTCGGCCTCCACTAATTGCGCGAACACGCCTTCAAGGGAGGGTTGGCTCATCAGCTCTTGCAGCCGTTCAATCGAGTCGTAGGCTACTACCTCGCCCTTGCGCAGGATCAAAACTTTGGAGCAAACTTTCTCCACTACCTCCAAAACATGCGAGCTAAATAGAATAATCTTTCCCTGTTTCGCTAGCGCGCGCAACAAACTGCGCAGCATCAGCGCCGAGGTTGTATCCAGACCGGAGAACGGCTCGTCCAGAATCAAAATATCCGGATTGTGCAGCAGCGCAGCCGAAAGCAGAATCTTCTGGCGCATGCCCTTCGAATACGACGAGAGCGGCGCATGGCGGTCATTCCACAACGAAAACAGCCGAAGAAATTCGTCCATCTTCGGTTCCAGCACGCGGCGCGGGATTCCGCGCAAACGCCCGGTCAGCTGCAAGTATTCGCGCCCGGAAAGATGCGGATACAGGTGCGCCTCCTCGGGCACATAACCGATGCGCCGCTGAAACGCTGTGAAATCGTCATGGACACTTTTCCCCTGGTAGAAGATTTGGCCTTCCGAAGGTTCAATCAGGCCCGTCAGCATCTTCACGGTCGTGCTTTTCCCGGCGCCGTTGGGCCCCAGGTACCCCAGGATTTCGCCGGGCATCACGCTGAAGCTAACGTCCCGCACAGCGGCGGTGTGGTTGTAATATTTCGTGAGCGACCGGGCTTCCAGCATGCAGCACTCCTTCTTATAGTGTTGGACACCGGCAACGGTGCTCAGTTCCAAATAATATATATATTGTTTAAGACTGAGTGTCAATAGGCACTGACAGAGCAGCGGGATGCGCTAGGAAGAAATAGCGTCTCTAGGCGAGATTAAATTTAAGCGGGTTGACCTTTGGCGCTCAAGGGCAGCGCCGCCAGTTTCTCGTCCAAAAAATGCAGCGATTGTTCCAGCAACGCCCGGTACTTCGGATTAGTCGAGGCGGCCAGGTCTTGCATAACGCGCGTGCGCGAAAGCTCCAGGCTTTCCCGCTCTCGCTGCAGGCTATTCTCCGCCGCGTTCTGCGCTATGGCATTGGAACGTTTCAAACGTTCCTCCGCGGCTTCTATCTGTGATTCCTCGATAGCTTTACTTTCCCATCCGCGTGCCATATATTTTTAGCTTCCCACAAAAAGACCCAGTATTGGCGTTTATTATCCTTAAACTAGGGGATTTCCCTACACACCGATACCCAATCCATGTCGAAGTTGCGCTACACCTCACCGCACGGCATCACCGTCACGCGGACCAGTTCCACATTGCCCTACACCCGCGGCTTGGGTCATATCCTGAAACAGCTCGACACCAAGCGCGGCGCCTATCTTTCATCGGGTTACGAATATCCGGAACGCTACTCGCGTTGGGACATGGCCACAGTTGCCCCTCTGCTTGAAATTGTGGGCCACGGGCGAACGCTCACGCTGTGTGCGCTGAACGGCCGCGGACAAGTGCTGATTCGCCTGCTCGCGCCGATCCTGGAACAGCATCCCCATTGGACCTCACTGCAAGCCGAGCCCGATACGCTGCATCTTGATTTGCAGCCGCTCGCCGAAGGCTTTCCGGAAGAGCAGCGCAGCAAGCAGCCCTCGCCCTTTTCGTTGCTGCGAACGTTAGTGGACGAATTCCGCCATCCCGAAGACTCCCGCCTGGGCCTCATCGGCGCCTTCGGGTATGACCTGTTGCTGGAGTTCGATCCCATCCGCAAGCGCCTCCCGCGCGAAGGCCACAAGAGTCTGCATCTCTTCCTCTGCGACGACATTTATTTCATGGATCGCAAGAAAGAAATCATTGAGCGCTATCAATATGATTTCTCCGGCGAAGGCGGCGATACCACCGGCCTGCGCCGCACCACGCCGCCCGCGGCCAAAATCAAAGCTTCAGCCGCCACCGGAGAAATCGTCTCAGACCACACCACCGACGAATACAAAGCCAAGGTAGAGGTGGTGCGTGAAGGCATGCGGCAAGGCAACTACTATGAGGTGGTGCTGCGCCAAACCTTCAGCGCGCCCTTCACCAAAAGCCCTTCCGAACTCTTTCAGCGCATTCAGAAATCCAGCCCCAGCCCTTACGAATTCATCCTGCAAATGGGTGATGAGCAGCTAGTCGGCGCGTCTCCTGAAATGTTCGTGCGCGTCGAAGGCGAGCGCGTGGAAAC
>DASXGT010000129.1:0-9577 GCA_036488895.1 Bryobacteraceae bacterium
GAGATGGCGCGCCGCAACCGGCAGTAACGCGTTTTAAACCAAATTATTCATGCGGATTTTACTCGAAACATCACCCATTGAGAAGTTGAGCGCCGATGCGCTGGCGGTTATCTGTTTTGAAACAGCAGAGACGGATCCCGCGCTGGCGGCGCAGGCCGGCTGGCTGAGCGAGTTGCGCGCCAGCCAGGAATTTACCGGCAAACTATATGAAATTGCGGTTCTGCATCGGCCGCAGGGAATTGCGGCCAAGCGGCTGGTGGTGGTTGGCGGCGGCAAGCGCGAGAAATTCTCATCAGTCGAGGCAAGACGCGCGGCTGGAACGCTGGTGCGCACGCTGAAGAGCAAAGGCGTCCGGAGCATCGCGTTGTTGGTGGAACAGCCCAATATCGTGGAAGCCATCACTGAAGGCGCTCTGCTGGCAGCTTGGGAAGCGGACAAATACAAATCGGACCCCAAGAAGAACGATAAGCAGATAGAAACCTTCATGCTAGCTGTTCCACGCCCGCTCTCCCAAGATGACGCCGGCGTCCTCAACAGGGCACTGGAGCGCGGACGTGTTATAGCCGAAGGTCAAAACCTGGCGCGTGCGCTGGTGAATGAGCCGGCAAACAAGCTAGTTCCAGCGGACCTGATGGAAGCGGCGCGGCAAATGGCCAACGATAGCGGCCTGCGCTGCGAAGTCCTGGACCGGGAAGACATGGCCAAACTGGGCATGGGCGCGTTGCTGGGCGTCGCGCAAGGCAGTTCCAATCCGCCGTTTCTAGTGGTGATCCAGTACGTGCCGGATGCGCCAGGCAACAGCACGGATCATTTGGCCCTCGTGGGTAAAGGCGTCACGTTCGATACCGGCGGCCTTTCTATCAAACCGTCCGAAAGCATGGAGCGCATGAAGTACGACATGGCCGGAGCGGCGGCCGTGATCGGCGCAATGCAGGCCATCGCCAAATTGAAACCGGCCATCCCGGTGACCGCCTACATACCTACGGTTGAGAACATGATCAATGGAAAGGCCCAGCGGCCCGGCGACATTATCACCGCGCTTTCCGGCAAGACAATTGAAGTTCTGAATACCGACGCCGAAGGGCGCTTGATTTTGGCCGATGCGCTTACCTACGCGAATCGTCAGGGCGTAACGCATATCGTGGACGCAGCCACCTTAACAGGCGCTATCGGCGTGGCGCTGGGCCACTACAACATTGGTGCATTCACGAACGACGAGCCGTTGCTTGCGCGTTTTCTGGCCGCTTCGAAGACGGCGGGTGAAAAAACCTGGCAACTGCCGATGGATGAGGAATATAAGGAGTATCTGAAATCGGCATTTGCGGATCTACCTAACGTCGGCGGCAGGTACGGCGGGTCGATTTCCGCGGCTTGGTTCTTGCGGGAGTTTGCCGATCCCACGCCCTGGGTTCACTTGGATATTGCGGCTACCGCGTGGTTGGATGATGGAAAACCGTGGTTATCGAAGGGACCAAGCGGCGTGGCCGTGCGTTCATTCGTGCAACTGGCGATGGACTGGTTTCTTGAAGCATAAAAGAAATACTGCCTCGGAATATACTCAGATTGCCAGAGCAGTCATGATTCCGTAGCGGAGGTCTTTTTAGCGTGCAACTTCGTGTTCTTGCGTTTGTGCTAGCCGGAGGAAAAGGGACGCGCCTTTCCCCCCTTACGAAGGAGCGGGCCAAGCCAGCCGTTCCGTTCGGAGGACGTTATCGCATAGTCGATTTCGTGCTGAGCAACCTAGTGAACTCAGGGATTTTTTCGATTTATGTCCTGGTTCAATTTAAGAGTCAATCCTTGCTGCAGCATTTGCGGGAAGGCTGGGAGGTCAGCGGTCTCCTCAAGAACAACTTCATCATCCCGGTACCGGCGCAGATGCGCTCGGCGCAGGAAGATTGGTACCGGGGAACGGCTGATGCGATTCATCAAAATATCAACCTGATACAGCAGGCCGATCCGCACGTAGTTTGCATTTTTGGAGCCGATCATATCTACCGCATGAATATCCGCCAGATGATTGAATTTCATGTGGAGAAGCGCGCGGGCGTTACGGTGGCGGCCTTTCCGGTGGAGAAACATTACGCTTCCGATTTCGGTGTGATTGAGACTTCCCCGGATGGCAGTATTCTCGATTTCCATGAAAAGAAAACAGATGCGCCGACCATGCCGGAGGATCCAACACGGGTTTTCGCGTCGATGGGCAACTATATCTTTTCAACCGATGTGCTGCTGCGCGCGCTCATCGCGGATGGAAAGAAAGAAGGGAGCGCGCACGACTTCGGCAAAGATATCCTGCCTGGATTAATCGGCCGGGCGGACATGTACGCCTACGATTACCAGACGAATATCATCCCCGGCGATCCGATCGGCGCGCCCCAGTATTGGCGTGATGTAGGAACTTTGGATGCCTATTATGAGGCGAGCATGGACCTGCGGGCCGTTTCGCCCGAACTGAACCTTTACAACCGCCAATGGCCGTTGCGTACAGCAGGCTATTACGACGCTCCTGTCAAGTTCGTGTTCGATGAGGACGGCCGCCGCGGTTCGGCGGTGGATTCTATCATTGCCGGCAGCACGATTGTCTCGGGCGGGTCCGTGAAGGGGTCTGTGTTGGGACGCGGCGTCCGCGTACATACCGGCTCGGTGGTGGAGGACTCGGTTATTTTCGATAACTGCGATATCGGGCGGCACGCCAAGGTGCGGAAGGCGATTCTGGATAAGAACGTCAAGATTCCGGAAGGCGCTGAAATCGGCTACGACCTGGATGTGGATCGGCGGAAGTATCACGTCACCGAAAGCGGAATTGTGGTGATCGAGGGCCACCAATCCACGGTGGATATAGGGTCCATTCAGATTTAAGCTGATCCAGGCGCCCGCCGAATTCCCGGTTCAGGACGCTAGAACAATTTGCCCAAGATGATAGGACAGATGGTTGGTTCGGCTTAACAGAACCGCAAGCCGGTTCCTTAGAGGATTTTGGGCGAAATCTTCCTCTGAAACGGCGTTATGCTTTTGGAGCCAGCCGCCGGGGGAAAGAGTTGCGAAACCATCGCTCAATTTCTTGTTCACCTCCGTCCACCATCCTTGCAACTCTTCCGGGGGCGGCATCTCGGCTGCCCCGTCGGGAGAGGAAAGAAAGACGGCGTCGAACTCGGGATGGGTTCGTTCCCCCAATCCAAGCAACTCGACCATTCGGTCGTTCACGGCGGCCAAGTGCCCCCAAAGGTAGATGAGGCGGTTTTTCCCAGGGGCTACCTGCTTCTGAAGCTCCTCCGCACTGACGCCGGCAAAGAGTTTACCGGCTCTTTCCAGATTGCCGCTCCACGCGCCCAGCGCGGACGCAATTACCATTTCTTCGTTTGACACGATCTAGATTCCTTTCGTTACGGCGCGCACGCTGTGCATCACCTGCTGCTTTTAAGTGATGATGCGAACGCGTCGTGCGCTACTTCTTTGGAACCGAAACCGTAATATTGCGAAATTTCAGGCCGCCGGTGTGGTCGCCCTGAATGTAGAAAGGTCCAGGCTCGCCTTCATTCGCATCCAGCGCGCCGCCGGTGATTCCTTCAATCTCCTTGTGGTCGATCGTGGTCTTGCCGTTGCGGGCAATGGTGACAATCCGGCCCACTAGCGTGATGTCAAACGTCTCCCATTGTCCCGGCGTCTGCGGCAGTTCCACGCTGGGGGCAATTCTTCCGTAAATCGCGCCCATGCGCCGCTCTATCGGGTTCTTGTCCGCAGGCTCATATTCAAGCTGCATTTCATAGCGGCCGCGCAGATAGAAACCGCTATTGGCTTCGTTCGGGCAATTTGCCTCAAAGTGGACTTTAAAATCTTCGAATTTGCGTGTCGTCATCAAATTCGCGCCATGCGCTTCGTTGATCAGCAGCCCGTCTTTCACTACCCAATGGCTGGGCGCTTTGCCAATCGGTTTAAATCCGTTTAAATCCTTGCCGTCAAAAATCGGCTCTGGCGCGGTCCACGCTTTGGGCTCGGCGCGGTGCAGGGCCGGCGCCCGCACTCCTGTCAGCGCAATCTCTTTTGCGCCGCCCTTTTGCATGCCCGTCAGCTTTCCGTTGGCCGCATCCAGATCCCAGGTCGTTGCGGGCCGGTTGCCGTGCGCCTCCGCACTCTGAAAGCTAAGATGGGAGCCTTCGAGCTTAAAATCCTTCACCGGAATGACATGTCCTCCCGTGGGTTGAAACCAGACCTCTACCTTGCCGCCTTTATCGGTCACGCCCAGCCAGTTCGCGCCCACGCCGGTAGCCGTGTCGATGGTGAAATCCCAACGTCCTACAAACGGGTTACTGCTCTTTTGGCAAAGCGCCGGAAGCGCAAGCGCGCACGTGAGCATGAGCCCGGTGAAAAATTGTCGCATGCTGGAAGTTTAGTACATATTGCTGCGCTAGCATGAACCAAATGCTCAAACGCGCCTTCCTTGCCTGGTCCATTTGCTTGCCGCTTTTCGCTGTCGAACCTGACGCGGCTACCCGCCGCTGGTGGTCCTACACCCAAGCCCTGGCAAACGATAAGATGCAGGGCCGGGATACAGGAAGCACCGGTTATGCCGCAGCCGAAGCCTATGTGATTCAACAATTCCAAAAAGCTGGTTTAAAGCCTGCCGGCGTCGATGGCTTTCGGCAGCCGGTCCCAATGCGTTCCGCCAGAGTTAACACTGCTGCATCACCGTTGCAATTGGTACGCAACGGCAAGGTCACGCCGTTGTCCTGGTACCGCCAAATTACCCTTGCGGTACACCCGGACATGCCCGCGCAACTGCAAGCTCCGCTTTACTTCGTTGGCGACGCCACGGTCGTTGATGGGGGGAAACTGCAAGGAGCCGTCGCCGTTACGTTGAGCGCTCCGCGGATTCGCATCGCGGGCGTCAGGCGGCCGGCGGCCCTTTCCGGCGCTGCGTTGAAAAGCTTGGCCGCCACATTATCAATCGACAACTTGGGCGGTCCTGAGCCGCCGATATGGCCGGTCCCCTATGCGGCATCCGTTTCCTTGTCTGATACTTCGGCCGGGTTGTCAACACAGTCGAGGCTGGCCGCTCCCGCCCCTGCGCCGCTGGCGTTCCGCTTCAACCCGGACCAAGCCGAGATGTTATTTGCTGGTTCGGGCCACACTTACGCCGAGCTGAAAAAGCTCTTTGAAGCCGGACAACCTTTGCCGAATTTTCCGTTGTCCGGCGCTTTACGGGCGACCTTAAAGCTAGATGAATCTCAAATTGTTTCCGATAACATTCTGGCGGTGCTGCCCGGTTCTGATCCAGTCCTTCGCAGCGAATACGTGGTGCTCTCCGCCCATCTCGACGGCTACGGGTTAGGCGAAGCTCGACATGGCGACGGCATTTATAACGGCGCTTTCGATGATGCCGCCTACGTGGCGCTGCTGATGGATCTGGCTCAGCTCTGGCATGAATCCGGCACGGAATTCAAGCGCTCCCTGCTCTTTTGCATCGTGACCGGGGAAGAAAAAGGGCTGCTCGGTTCGCGTTATTTCGCCGCGCATCCCACGATTCCAAAATCGCAATTGGCGGCTGATTTGAATCTGGATCAAGTCCGGCCCATCTTCCCGTTGAAGACGTTGACCACCCTGGCCCTGAAGGAATCCAGTTTAGGCGCAACCGTCCAACAGGTGGCGGAACCGCTGGGTATTCGCATTCAGGAAGACCCCGAGCCGGAACGGAATCTGCTCCGGCGTTCCGACCACTACAGTTTCATGCAGATTGGCGTGCCCGCTGTGAATTTTGTATTCGGATATGAAAAAGGAAGCCCGGATGAAAAGGTATACAGGGCGTGGTATGCGGAGCGCTATCATAGTCCCGCGGATGATTTGCAACAGCCGTGGCTGCCCGGCGCAGCGGCGAAGTTTAACGGGTTTTACGCCGCGTTGGTGAAGGCCGTAGCTGAAGCTCCTGATCGTCCGCGCTGGTCGCCTGGCAGCAACTTTATGCCACGCCAGTAGTCCTACGATTACTAACTAACGGGATATCAGTTTAGTGTATGTTGCCTTACAACGCGATAGTGATCAGACACGTCGATGCTGCTCCGCCGGTCGTTTTTCAAGCTCCGGCGGTTGCGAACGAAATCCCGGAGTTCTTACCATGGCTTATAGGAGTCGAGGCGACAGCTTTTGTCTAAGCACCAGGGATCATGGAAGACTCCGCTCTCGAACCAACGCTGCAAGACGTTGTAACCCGCTCGGACGAACAGCCCAGCAGGGCTGCCGCAAATTCACGAAAAGGCGAGCTGCGGAGCAAGAATAGGCCGGAGACCGCACCTCCAGACGAGCCACCGCCGGCCAAAAGCCCTAGCCGCCAGCCGCGCCCAACCAAAAAACGAGTATTCTCTCTGCTTGCTGAGGCAAAAGTAGCAAGCCAGGATTCGCGCTTTACGCAGGCCCTGGGAGCGTTCAGAGAAGCCGTCAACCTGAGTCAGGGAGTGCGGTCTTTGCGCGAAATTGCGTTCGACACCGCGGTAGAAGAGGCCGAACAACTCTTGCCGGAAAACTGGCGGGTAGCGGAGGCTCTGCTGAATGAACTCCCGCTATTAAACCTCGATCGCACGGCTCCCAGCAGCCTCGAAGCCCGCATTCGCCGTGCCGCTCGCGATGAAGCGATCGCCAATGTTCTGAATCGAGTTAAACTAGGCGGCGATCTGGAAGAAATTCGCGAGCGTTTGAAACGCGCGGTCCGGCTGTATCCCGGCGAAGCAGTGCTGGAAATGCACTTGAAAAGCCTCAGCCTGATTCCGGACGATGATTTGTCGAACCGCGACTTAAAGAGCCCCGGGCCCGAGGCAGAGGCGCCCGAGTCCAGTCCGGTTGAGGAGCGACTCGAACCACCAGCGGAAGCCCCGGTGGAAACCAGACCGGCGGAGGATTCTGCTCAGCCAGACGTGCTCGCCCGGGTAAAAACTCTTCTCGAAACCGGCCCGATGAGCGAAGCTCTAAAAGCTTGTAAACAAGCAAGCGAGAAATTTCCACACTCCCCTGGTTTGTGGGTGCTTGCGAAGGCCATCCGGGAGAAAGAGGAGGAGATTCGTCTCCTCTTGGAAAAAGGCGAGAAGGACCTGGCTCAGTTGAACCTGCGGGCGGCCCGGGAGTCTTTTCTGCAAGCCTCTGGGTTGGCGCCTCTCGATCACGCCCTGCGCACCGGCATTTCCGATAAATTGCATGCGCGCGCCCGGACGGAGCTGGAAAACGATTGGCGCTCATCGGAAGCCTTGCTGGCGCTTTCCGACCGTATTTCTCCGGGGCGTTTTGTCCCTCCTGATTTAGCGGAAGCTCTTGTGGAAAGAAAACGGCAGGACTCCCCGGAGGCGCCGCCGGATGCCGGCCCGGACGACATCATTGATGTGGAAGTTTTGGAGTATACGGAAACTACCGAAAAGCCGCGTGAACGCCGTTCGGCTCCTAGTCGGGCCTCACTCACGCTCATCGATGTTGATCCACACCCCGTTCAGCGTCTGCTAAAAAGAGTGGCTGCGTATGCGGTTTTAATCGCGGCAGTGGTAACTCTCGTCGCGGGAATCGTCTTTTGGGGCCCGTGGGAAAGGCGCCGTGTTACCAAGGAGCCGGCTCACGTGTTTGAAATTCCGTCGAGCGAAGTCTCGTCGAGCCGGTCTCAGCTTCCGGCTGAAGCGGTAACCGGCACCCTCACCA
The DNA here is from genome assembly GCA_036488895.1 of Bryobacteraceae bacterium. Lineage (GTDB taxonomy): Bacteria > Acidobacteriota > Terriglobia > Bryobacterales > Bryobacteraceae > Bog-105. The sequence goes on from DASXGT010000129.1 coordinate 7,669, forward strand.
TCCACTCCAATGTTTCGGATGCCGAGATTTTTGTGGACGCGAAGAAATATACCGAGGCGAAGGGCGCAACGGAATTAGCGCTCACCCTGCCTCCCGCTACTTATATGGTGCGAGCCGTTCATCCTGGGTATGACGATTCGGGTCCCGTTGTCGCATCGGTTTTGACCGGCATGAATCGCGATGTCGATGTTTTTCTTGCTCCCAAATCTGTTTCACCAGAGAACGCGGTCGAAACGCACGTGCCGGGGGCGGAAGAGGCGGGGCAGGACATGCAGTGGTCCTACGTCGATCCAAACGACCCCCAGGTGTTAGAGGCGTTTCTTTCCAAATACCCTGTCGGGCCGCACAGCAATCAGGCGCGCCAGCAACTGCAAATTCTCAAGCGGACCGCAACCGCCAAATCGTTGGACCAAAACGATTGGGTAGCGACGAATAAAAGCGATAAAGCCGCGCTGAAGAAATACCTGGCGAAACATCCGCGCGGAGGGCATACCGCGCAGGCTAGACGCTTTATTGCCGAACTCGACCGCTGGTCCGCGGCTAAGTATTAGCGCCGTTGCACATTTGGTAATACCTGGGCGACGCACCCTTGGTCAAAGTCCTGCCGGGCTTAGTTGTTCGCTTGAAGCGCGGCCCAAAGTGCACAAATCTGAAAACACTCGTGCTTGGAACACAGTCTGGCTTCCCGCGTTCTGCATCAACTTTGGCAATGCTTTCTTCAATATTTGATAGACGATATTCATTTCTTCGACCGTTGGTTGATGTTGAGCCCGGACGAATGCGCTGCAAAGTTCGCGAAAAATTCCCGGAGGCTTACCGCCGTGAACATATACATCTGTTCCGCCCAGGTCACTCAACGATTTCTCGGCGCGCCGCTGTTTCGTTTCAAATACGTGCCAGGTATGCTGGCCGCTTTCCAATTTCTCCCAAGCTACAGCCAAACCAAGTTCAAACGGCATGTTCATACGGGGCGTGATCGGTCGCCGTGAATCGAGTTCAACACGGGAAAGATCGTGGATGGATGTGGAGCACGTTCGAAGTAAATTGAAAATACGATCCAAGCGCCGCTCACCACCGGGGATTTCCAATGTGGCGTGAGGCGTCAATCTGAGCGTACTCAGCCCGGCGACATATGCCAGAAAGAGGTTGACGAAATCTTCGTCGTACGGAACGTTCAGAAACACATCCGCCGCACTGGGCAGAGTGATCTTAGGTCCTCTTTTTGCTCCCAATGCTTTTTCCGGAATGTTTCTTTCTTGGAGCGGCGTGTTCATAGGGGATTTCCGCTGCCAATTCACGCGCCAAGTCAACCAATTCTTTCAGCCGCTTGCGAGATACTCCCATGACTCGTGCCGTTTCTTCGACAGACCGTCCTGGAGTCGTAATCAGACTGGGCTTCCGCATGGTTGTTCACCCTTAGTATAGATCTCTAATACGGTTCGCCCGCCAACGGCGCATCCACCGTTGTCAGCTTCCCCCATCCCTGATCCTTCGCTGCCTTCATATCTTTGCGCAACTGTTCCGGCAGCGTTTCATTCAACTTCGGGCGTCCCTCTTGATTAGCCAGCACCCAACCCACTGCCGAGACCGTCTTCGAAACCACCATCATCTCCTTGTAATCAATCTTGTCCGGCGTATCAGTCGGACGATGGTAATCCGGATGCAGCCCTGTCGTAAAGAAGCAGATCGGCACGCCCACTTTCGCAAAATTGTAATGGTCGCTGCGGTAAAAAATACGCTGGCCTCTGGGTTGCGGACCCAAGTTGTCATGCGTCTTATCGGGTGCGGTGGCGTCGTAAAAATGATTCAGCACTAACTTCTGATAACTATTGTTGGTGGTTTCAATCGTCTTCTCCAGTTCATCGCTGCTGATATTGGGGCCCACCAGCAGAATCTCCCCTGGATTCAC
>DASXGT010000142.1:0-13977 GCA_036488895.1 Bryobacteraceae bacterium
GCTAGAACCGGCCCATAGACTGCGCCTTTGTCGCCGAACTTATCTTCGAACCACGGCGTGTCATAGGCCGAGTGATAAGTGCCGCTGCGGTCTTCGCCGCCAAACCCGAGACTCAGCGATGCAATTCCCAAATGGTCGAGAAATGCGCTGAAATCGGAACCGCTTCCAATCGCTTCCAAAGGAAGCGTCTGGCTATTTGGAGACTCATCACTGTTCCCGAGCCCGCCGCGCGGTCGTGTTCCGCCCTGCAGCAGCATCGCTGCTTGTTCACGTTTCCAAACCGAAGCTTTCGTCTCCGGATCAATAATTTCCTTCGCTACATCGTTGACCAGTTGTTCGAGCGAATGCGAACCGCCGGCGCCCAGGAAGCCGCGGCCGGTCTCATCGGTATTCAGGTACAGCGCCGCGTGCTTGCTGAGATCTTCGGCATGGGTTTCAGCCCACTCGGTGGAACCAATCAGCCCGGGCTCTTCGCCGTCCCAAGCAGTGTAGATAAGTGTCCGTTTCGGCCGCCATCCCTGTTTCGCCAGTTCGCCCAGGGCGCGTGCCTCCTCTAATAGCGCAGACTGGCCGGAAATAGGGTCATTTGCGCCATTCACCCAACCGTCGTAGTGGTTGCCGCGAACAATCCAAACATCCGGTTCTTCGGAGCCCTTCATGGTGGCGATCACGTCCAGAACAGGCTTTTGTTCCCAGTTGGACGCCAGCTTCAGATGAACTTTGGCAGGTCCAGGGCCAAAGTGATAAGTAAGCGGCAAACCGCCGCGCCAGCCTGCGGGTACAACGCGTCCCTCGAGGGCCGCCAACATGGGTTGCGCATCGCCATATCCAATTGGCAGCACTGGAATTTTCATCAATGTCTTGGCCTCGGAAATTTCCAGCCGCTTAGCGCCTGGAACGGAGCCAATCCCAGGAGTTAGCGGATCGCCTGCGTAAAGCGTGGTATCCGCCACGCTGCCGCGCTGAATACCAGCGGGCGGCCGCATCGGGCCTTTGGGTAGAACGTCGCCTTGCACGTAGCCATCCTCGGCCGGATCAGAGTAAATGATGCAGCCGATGGCGCCGTGCTCATAGGCAAGCTTCGGTTTCAACCCGCGCCAGCCGCCGCCATAGCGCGCAATCACAATAGCGCCTTTCACCGAAATGCCGTTCCGCTCCAATTCGTCGTAATCGTCCAACATCCCGTAGTTGACATAGACCAGAGGCCCGGTGACGTCGCCATCGGCTGAATAGATGTTGTAGCCCGGCAGTTGCGTGCTCTTTTCCTTTGTGTACGGGTCGCCGGGCAGCGGCGGCTCATCGAGCTTCGCTTTAAAATTGGTTGGCCCAACCATCTCCAGAACGCGCGTTTTCGGAGTAGGATAGAGCACGTCGAATTGCTCGATGTGCGCATCCCAACCCCATTCCTTGTAGCGAGCCACCATCCACTCCGCGTTCTTTCTTTGATCCGCCGAACCTACGTTATGCGGATGAGCGGCCAGATGCGTCATGTTGGCATGCACGCGCTTGGCATCCGGAATGGCGCGAAAGCGCTGTTCCCAATCTTGCTCCAGTTTTGCGCTCTGCGGGCTGAAGCCGAGCAGCGCGCCGGAGACTGCGGGCGGCTGCTGCGCGGGAGCTCCGGCCAACAAAAACGACAAAACAAGAAAAGCTTTCAGATGATGCAAAAAATCCTCCCAGTTGTAACATTCATGCTAGAGCATTCGGGAATGCCTTCACAAGAAAGGTCAAGTAAGAATCCTCTGTGTCCGCTTGCTGCCGGAAATAGTTCGTTCATCAGCTTGTCCAGTTACGTGGTCTCATTTCGCTAACGAACTGCCACAAGTCGCCCGAGACTTAGATAATGATGAAGTCAGTCTCGGCCGCTATTGCGAGCCTTCTCTTGTTGCTCGCGTTGGGTTCGCCCGGCTTTGCCCAATCCATCAGCAGCGGATCGGGAACTGTCCGCGGTACGGTTTTAGATCCCACCGGCGCGGCGATTCCAGGGGCCACCGTTCAAATTTCAAATCCCGTGTCCAGTTATAACCGGACCACGCAAACCGATAGCCAGGGAAATTTCGAATTCGACAATATTCCCTACAACAACTACCACTCAACGGCCTCCGCGCATGGATTTCAGACGACTGAGCGGGATTTGAATATACGCTCGACAGTGCCGGTTCAATTAAAAATCGGCTTGACGGTGGGCGCCGCCTCGACCAGCGTTACCGTGACAGATTCCGGTGACCTGGTGGAGACTGATCCGGTCACCCACACGGATGTGGACCGGGACCTGTTCGATAAACTTCCTCTGGAAAGTCAATCGTCGGGAGTGAGTTCATTGGTGACACTGTCTTCGCCAGGTGTTTCCGCCGATTCAAATGGCCTCTTCCATGGACTTGGCGATCACGCCTCGAACTCATTTTCCGTGGATGGGCAGCCGATTACCGATCAACAAAGCAAGGTTTTTTCCAATCAGATACCGCTTGACTCCGTGCAATCGCTGGAAGTAATCGAAGGCGCGCCGCCGGCGGAATATGGCGGCAAAACAAGCCTCGTCATAGTGGCCACGACGCGCTCAGGTCTTGGCGTGAAGCAGCCGCATGGAGACATCATCGCCTCCTATGGCACTTTTGGCACTTCAAACGAAACGGCCAATCTTGCTTACGGCGGCGATAACTGGGGCAACTTCATTTCGCTAAGCGGTTTGAATACGGGCCGTTTCCTGGATGGACCTGAGTTCCAGGTGTTCCATGATCACGGCAACGAGCAGAACATCTTTGATCGCGCCGATTTTAAACCCTCGCAAGCCGACAGCATCAACTTGAATTTTGGATATACGCGCTCCTGGTTCCAGACACCCAATTCCTATGACGCCCAAAATGCAACAGCATGGAACGGCCTGGTGGTCGATAACGGCGGTCTTGGTCCCAACGGCCTGCCGGTGGGTTCGCAGGATCAGCGTTCGCAAATCAGAACAATCAACGTTGCCCCGGTGTGGACGCGCATGCTCACCCCCAATTCGGTGTTCACGTTCGGTGGTTTCTGGCGGCAGGATCAATATAATTACTACCCGAGCGGCAACCCCTTCGCCGACTTTACGCCCGGCGTACAAAGCCAGACGATCGGTCAAGATCGCAGTCTGACGAATGCTGGACTGCGGACTAGCGTTTCCTATGTGAAGGGTATTCACAACATAAAGATAGGCGCAACGTATCAGCACACTTTTCTCAGGGAGAGTGACACGTTCGGAATTGTCGATCCCACATTTAACCCGGTTTGCTTGAACGGAGACGGAAGCGCCGACACGGATCCGGGTTTGACTAACCCGTCGCAGTGCTCGGGGAACCTGCAGCAAAATCCGAACTACTCCTCTACTTTGGCTGCCATTGACTTGACTCGTCCCGGCGCCTCCACCGGCCAGTATCTTTATAAGGGCCGTGCTGACGTCAAAGAATTAGGCGTTTACATTCAAGACGCGATTAACATCAAGAACTGGACCTTCAACATTGGCCTTCGCGGCGATACCTACAACGGCCTTACTAGTGCGGGTCAAGCGGAACCGCGGCTGGGCGTTGCGTACCATTTTAAGCCGACGAACACCGTACTCCGCGCTTCCTACTCTCGTTCGCTCGAAACGCCGTTCAACGAGAATTTAGTGCTTGCCAGCAACGGTTGTAACGATCCAGTAGTGAATGCGCTGGAGACGGCAGTTCAGGGCTACGCTTGCTTGACCGCGCCGCTGAAGCCTGGTACTCGCAACGAATATCACGTGGGCCTGACGCAGGCATTCGGGCGCTACCTGGTAGTAGATGGCGAATATATCTGGAAGTACACGAATAGAGCGTACGACTTTAGCGTGTTGGGCAATTCACCGATTACCTACCCCATCGAGTGGGCCAAATCGAAGATCCCCGGCTATGCGGTCCGCGCTACGGTTCCGAATTTCCATGGCCTGACGGCGTATGTGGCATTTTCCTCAGTTGCGGCACGCTTCTTTGGACCGCAGGTGAGTGGTCTCGGCACCACGCCGTCATCGCTAGGTAGCGCCGCGGTATTCCGGATTGACCACGACGAGCTTTTCAACCAGACGACTCACCTGCAATACCAGCCGTGGAAAAAAGGCCCCTGGTTTAGCTTTAACTGGCGCTACGACAGCGGCCTAGTGGCTGGTCCGGTCCCATGCGCGGGCGGCAATTGCGCGAATGGACCGAACGGCGACGATACGACCGTTGACTTCTCCGGCTTAACTCCGGATCAACAATTCGAAGCGGGATTGTCCTGCGCCGGGGTGCGTGCAACGCCTACCATGCCGATCAGCCCGACCGGCACGTGTCTGGCATCGCAATATACCTCGTCGCTTGTGAAGATTCCAGCAGCCGGCACGGAAGATGACGATCACAATCCGCCGCGCATCTCTTCGCGCAATCTTTTCGACATTGCTATAGGAGATGACAACATCTTCAATGCTGATCGGTACAAATGGAGCGCCCGTCTCACCGTCGTGAACTTGACGAATGACTACGCGCTTTACAACTTCCTTTCCACCTTCAGCGGAACGCACTACGTTTCACCACGCACCGTCACCGCGACGATCGGCTTTCACTTCTAGCCGACTGTTGAAAGGGAACCACGAGGTTCGGCCGAAATGCGAAAGGGGAGCCGTGAGGCTCCCCTTCGTCGCGTCGATCGGAATCGACCCTGGAGTTGTGACTAATTGGTCCCCTTCTTATCGGGGTATCTTCAGTATAGCGAAGCCCGTTAGCTGACTTTTTCAGCTATAGACTTGGCTTGCACGAATTGGAGCAAGTAGTCGGGACCGCCGGCTTTTGAGTCGGTTCCAGACATGTTAAAGCCGCCAAACGGGTGGGCGCCGACCATCGCTCCGGTGCATTTGCGATTGATATAGAGGTTGCCGACGAAAAACTGGCGGCGCGCCTTGTCGGCCTTGGTTTTATTATCGGTGAACACGGCTCCCGTCAGCCCGTATTCGGAATCGTTGGCGAGCTCCAGCGCGTGGTCGAAGTGCTTGGCCTTCGTCACGGCCAGCACAGGTCCGAAAATTTCCTCTTGGAAGATACGCGCTTTAGAGTCGATGTCGGCGATGATGGTGGGCTTGATGAAGTAGCCTTCACCGGCTGCCGGTTCGCCACCCGCAATGAGCCGGCCTTCTTTCTTCCCGGTCTCAATGTAATTCAGAATGGATGTCTGGGCGCGGTCATTGATGACCGGTCCCATGTAGTTCTGAAATTCGTCGGAAGGACCCACCGTCAGCGCTTCCACTTTGGTCTTGAGCTTCGTCAGGAACTCATCGTAAACGGCTTCGTCCACAATGGCGCGTGAACAGGCGGAACATTTTTGTCCCTGGTAGCCGAAGGCGGAAGCCAGGACCCCGGAAACGGCCTGATCGACATTGGTTTCGCTGTCCACGATAATGGCGTCTTTTCCGCCCATTTCGGCGACTACCCGCTTAATCCAGCGCTGTCCTTTGGGCGTCTTGGCCGCCAATTCATTGATGTGCAAGCCGACATCGCGCGAACCGGTGAACGAAATAAAACGCGTCTTTGGATGGGAAACAATAACGTCGCCAATGGCGGCCCCACTTCCGGTCAGCAACGAAAAACATTGCGGCGGTATACCGGCTTCGAGCAGAATCTCGGCAAACTTGGCGGCGATGGTCGGGGTATCGCTGGACGGTTTGAGGACCACGGTGTTCCCGGTGACCAGTGCAGCGACGGTCATGCCTACCATGATGGCCAGAGGAAAATTCCATGGTGGAATGATGACGCCGACGCCAAGCGGCAGATAGACCATCTCATCCCGTTCGCCAGACAGTTGCACGAGAGGATCGGGATTCGCCAGCTTCAGGGCGCCGCGCGCGTAGTACTCGCAAAAATCGATAGCTTCCGAGACATCGCCCTCCGCTTCGGCCCACGTCTTGCCGGATTCGAGCACTAGCCAAGCGTTGAATTCATACTTGCGCGCGCGAATCAGCGCGGCGACGCGAAACACAGACTCGGCGCGTTGTTCGGCCGGCGCGGCGCTCCAGGTGGGGAAATAGGCATAGGCGGCCTCAACGGCATCCCGCGCGTCCTGCTCTGAGCCTTTTTGATGAATTCCGACAATTTCAGACGGCTTCGAGGGGTTGAGAGACTGCAACTTTGAAGCGGATTTCCGCCGATCGCCGGCAATCAATAGATCGTATTCGCGCCCGAATTCCGAGCGAACCTTCACTAGCGCAGCGCGCATGCCTTCGGCATGTTGGGGCTGAGTGAAATCGGCGTAAGGTTCGTTAACAAACGGAGAGATTTGCAAAGCAGTCATGAATTAGATCCGCTCTTCGAAATTCCTCTCGGCGACAATACGGCCGCGCTCAAACATCTCTGATGCTTCCTGGGCAATTTCGCGCCCGCGCTCGAACAACTCGCGTCCACGCTCAAAAATGTCCTGGCTGGTGTGCAAGATGTTCTTGCTGCCCTGTTCCGCCTGCTTGGCTAATCGGCGCCGGGTGTGTACGCCGCGCTCGGGGGCCAGCAAAATGGCGACACCCGCTCCCACGACCGCACCAAACACAAACCAGCCCAGACCAGCGGCGGCTTGACCGTTTTCGCTTTCCATGGTGTTCCTCCGCCTCTATTCTATGCTTGGCTGGCGAAGCGCCTGTGGGTGAGCTTAATGAAAAGTTTCGTACTCCACTTTGTCGCCGTCGGTGCGGAACGTAATCAGACCCTGCTCGTCGGTGCGCAGGATGATGACGTGATGTTGCGCCAGACGCTCAAGCACAGTGGGGTGAGGGTGGTGGAACTGGTTTTTGTATCCATCGGAAATAATGGCGAAACGCGGGGCAAGCTGGGTGAGAAACTCATCACCCGATGAGGTTTTACTGCCGTGGTGCCCCACCTTCAGCAAAGTGACCGGGTGAAGCTCGCCGCTATCGAGCATGCTCTGTTCCACCGGACGTTCCGCGTCACCGGTTAGGAAGATGGAGCGGCGGCCAAACTGGACCTCCATCACCAGCGAATCGTCGTTGGTGGCGTTTTCGCTGGGAATGTAGTCGAGCGCGGGAGCCAGAATGCGTATTTGTGCTCCACCGATCGTCACCGGAGGAGATCCGCGATGAAGGGGTAAAATTCGCACGCCGTCGTTTTGGGCGTGCTGGCGAACGGTTTTCCACTCGGGCGTTTCGGGTTCCGCGCCGGTCCATAGCGCGCGTGGGCGAAAGTTGTCTAGCACCGCCGCTAAACCGCCCATATGATCGGAATGGCCGTGCGTAAGCACTGCGTAGTCGAGATGGCGTATGCGGCGCTCCCAGAGATAGGGAGAAACGACGTCTTCACCGATGTCGAGCTTCGGCTTGCGGCGCATGCGTTCCATGCCGGGAAAGCCGCCGGCGTCCACCAGCATGGTTTCACCGTCGGGGAATACCAGCAGCAGGCTATCGCCTTGGCTGACATCTATGGCCGTTAATTCAAGCCAACCCGGCCGGATCAGTGGGCGCCAGGGCTGCCAAGCCACGACCGCAAACAGGGCAAGCGAGCAGGCCCAGGCGAAGGTGACCCAGCGCTGCCGCCGTACGGCGATTCCTAGCGCTAGGAGAGAGGCCGCGAAGGCGACGGCGATCCACAACGGAATTGCCCCTTGCCGCCAAGCGGGCTCCAACCGCACATGCCACGCTGCCGCAAATTCAGCCCATTGCAGCATGAGCTTGGTGAGCAGAGCTAGCAGGTGTGAACCCGTCAAGATGGACGCAAACCCCAGCGGCACCACCAGGGAGAGCAGCGGAACCACGATCATGTTCGCCGAAATGCCAGTGACCGACAAGCGGTGAAAATAGGCGATCAACGGCAGCGCCAAGGCAAACTGCATGGCGGCGGAGACGATGGCGGTTTCGCAGGCGAATGCCGCCAGCAGTGCTGCCCGGGAGACCAGCCATTGGGCGGCATGTGAGGGCAGGCGAGTCCAAACGCTGATGGTTTCGGCCAGGAAACGTAATTCTACCCGCCATTGCGCCGCCTGCGGTTCCAGTTGAGGATCGTAGCGCGGTTGATCAAAGAGCCGTACTGACGCGCGCAATGGGTCGGTGACGCGCTCAATGGCGGGGATGGCGAATGCACCGATGGCAGCCGCGGACAGGAACGAAAGCTGAAAAGCGGGATCGAAGAGTTGATCGGGGTCGAGTAGCAGGTAGACGATGCCCACCGCGCCCAAGATGTTTAAAATACGTGTTTTACGAAAACAGTAGCTGGCGATGAGGAATAAAGAGAAAGCGGCTGCCGACCGCACGGCCGGAGAATTAAATCCGGAAAGGAAGGCGTAGAGCCAGCAGACCACGGCCGCGATGCTCAAAGCCGGGATACGGCGAACGTGCATCATCCGCAAAAGCAATAACAAGGTGTAGGCCAAAACCGAAATGTGCAGGCCGGAGATGACCAACGCGTGGTAGGTGCCGGTCGCGCGGAAGTCGGAAGTCCAGCGGCGCTCGACTCCGCTGGTTTCGCCCAATAGTGTCGCCTGTAAAAGGGCGGAGGTGTGCTGGTCGTCCGCATAGAGCCGGGCAATTCGTTCGAGCGCCCAGGTTCTTACGGAATATAAAGCCGCCAGAACCTTCGAACCGCAGGGTGCGCCGCCGGCTTTCACGTCCGCCACGTTCGACAGGGAGCCTGTCCAATAGATGTGCTGACCGGCCAGATAAGCGGCGTAGTCAACGGCGCCGGGGTTCTGGAAGTTGCGCGGCAGGCGGATTTTGGCGGGCAACTCCACCTGCTGGCCGTAGCCGAGAGGGAGCGTTTCATTCCCTTTTAAGACGGCGGTCATACGGATACCAGCAGTGGATCCGTGGCTTAGGTTTAGGGTGAACTGCTCCCGGTCGGGCGAAAAAACGGGCGGATTGGTCACGCAGCCGGAGAGCAGGACGGTTTCGCCGTCTTCGGCAGTCAGCTTAGGTGTATGATCTGGCCGATGTGTGGCTTGGGTGACCAGTCCGGCGATGGCTATGGCAAGACAAACCGACAGGCAGCGGACCGGCCTGCTTTCAGTAAACCGGAAGGCAACGCCGACCACAATGGTGGCCAGTAAGGCGGGGAGCCACAGGTCGCGAAATGTGAAGTAATAGAAGTGGGCGGCCAGAATCCCCAGGGACAAGGCGGCTACGGGCAAGAGTAAGGGCTCGCGCGGCACGATAGCGTAGTGCTAGCGGAGGCTGGCTAATCTCAGATATCGGGTAAAACTACGGGTCGCACGGCCTTTTCAGTACTGGGGGCGCAAATTTGAACTTGACAGCAAATAGGTCAGACCATCATACTCAAAAAAGATTAATGATTTTTTGGCTCTTCTGAAAGATTATTAACGGCAGTTTTTTCTGTTTTATCTAAGTTGTTTTACCTTCTTGCAGCTGTTTTTTTGTCTTGATTTCTCCTCCAACCCAAACTAGTTGGCTGATCGGGTAAAACCGATCAGCCGGATTTTTGGATTTTCTGTATCTCAGCCCTAATTTTTTCTGGCCGTGGCAAAGGATGTTAGCCTTCAGGTAAGCTAATTGTGGATTGCCTACCTCAGATGCTATTGCGATTGGCGCCGCCTTTGTTGGAGTCGGCCTCACAATCTTGGCTATAGTTCTCGCGGTTTGGTCGTTTTTGGGCTATGCCCTGATCCGCGACCAAGCTGGGAAATTAGCTGCGGATGTTGCTAGGCAGGAAGTGTTGAAATTGCTGGACGAAAGCAGTCCACTGGGCGTTAAGTTGAGAAACGAAATCAAAAAGCGCATTGAAGCAGAGGCGGACAGACTGTTTGCTGACGTTTCTTTATCCGGTGCATTCAGTGGCGATAGTGCGGCGGGCGCAGTAGCCGAAGAGTATCCCAAGGGTGATGCCTCATGATCGACAAAGATATATTGCGTACCATTCAAAGGTTGCAGACATCTCCGCCAGTAAACATAGTAGGAATCGCCAAATATCTCGGACTTGAGGTTTGGGAGGATAGGGAACTTCCAGACGGAATATCCGGCAAGCTTTTCAAAGACGCCAAACACGGCGGTGTTAAGCAGTACAGCATCGTAGTGAGGGCCCAGGATCCGCTTGTCAGGAAACGATTCACTGTAGCTCATGAGCTAGCTCATTACATCCTTCATCGAAACCTGTTTACTGATACCCTCGTCGATGATGCTCTGTATAGAAGCCATCTCAGCACCAGGATAGAGGCGCAGGCGAATGGTTTGGCTGCGGATCTTTTGATGCCTTTTGCGTTACTAAATAAGGTGCTGGATCAGCCCATTAATGAGCTAGCGCAAATTTTTCAGGTTTCAGAAGAAGCTATGCGTATTCGACTTCGGCAACCGCTTTCTTTGGCTGGCTGACCGCCAAGAAGTAAAATTGCGCAAACTGAGCCACTGCCAAATATGACTACCTGTTGACAGGGAGCATGTTCTACCCGTAAACTAGAAAAGTTTGGCGAGTTGATATCTTCGGCTTCTGCGCTACCGCACCTTAAATAGGTGTCCGGCTGGAAGTCGGGCCCCGCTGCTGGACCAATAAGGTCTCCCGGATGTTTGGGAGAGTGACGTTGGCGCTTGGCAAGGGCCACACCCGAAGTAGTTACCCTCGCGGTTGAGACTGGTGAATAACGCTATATCAGTCTCCTGGCTAGTAATCCTTTGCAGCCATTCTGGTTTATTTAGACAGAATTGCGCCTGCTAAACCCTATTTTAAGGGCCTTTTTAGAAGTTTGTATCAAAATGCGTCTCGAGTGCGTGCGTTTGCCGTGCCGCTCGGGCGTATAGCCGTAAGTTTTAGTTGAGAGGAATTTCGTGCCTACCTTTAATCAACTGGTGCGCAAGGGTCGCAAAGAGACCCGTTACAAGACCGCCAGCCCGGCGCTGCAAAAATGCCCGCAACGGCGTGGCGTCTGTACGCGCGTGTACACCACTACTCCGAAAAAGCCCAATTCGGCGCTGCGGAAAGTGGCGCGCGTGCGGCTGACCAATGGAATCGAAGTCACCACCTATATCCCGGGCGTCGGCCACAACCTGCAGGAGCACTCAATTGTGCTGATCCGCGGCGGCCGCGTTAAGGATTTGCCTGGTGTGCGCTATCACGTGGTGCGCGGAACTCTCGATACCGCCGGTGTGGCGAATCGGAAGCAGAGCCGCTCGAAGTATGGCGCCAAGCGCCCCAAGGGTGGAGCTGCCGCCGCGGCCGCGCCTGCCAAGGGCAAGAAGAAGTAGGTAAGGAGAAGCAATGCCGCGCCGTAGACGACCAGAACCGAGAGAAGTTGTTCCCGATCCGTTGTACAACTCGACCTTAGTTGAGAAATTTGTCAACTCGATGATGTGGGACGGCAAGAAGACCACCGCGCAAAAGCTGTTCTACCAAGCCATGGATTTGCTGCGGGAGCGTTCGGGTGACGATCCGCTTAAGGCTTTTAAAAAGGCCGTGGAAAATGTGAAGCCGATGCTGGAAGTAAAGACGCGCCGCGTGGGTGGCGCGAACTATCAGGTCCCGGTGGAAGTGCCGCAAAATCGCCGTACCAGCCTGGCTTTGCGCTGGCTGATTACGAATGCCCGCACCCGCCCGGATAAGAGCATGGCCGACAAGTTGGCCAATGAGTTAAATGACGCCTCGAATATGCGGGGCGGAGCTGTGAAAAAGAAGGATGATGTGCATCGCATGGCGGAGGCCAATAAGGCGTTTGCGCATTACCGTTGGTAGTTGAAGTTTTATTTCATGTTCGATTTGCTTAAAGATTTGGTTCAGTAGATATGCCACGCACCGTACCACTACAAAAAATGCGCAATATCGGCATCATGGCGCACATCGATGCCGGTAAGACGACTACGACTGAACGGATTCTGTACTACACTGGCCGAACTCATAAAATCGGCGAAGTTCATGAAGGCACCGCCACCATGGACTGGATGGCGCAAGAGCAAGAGCGGGGAATCACGATTACTTCCGCTGCCACTACTTGCGAATGGAACGACATCACCATCAACATTATTGACACGCCCGGCCACGTCGATTTCACCGCTGAAGTCGAGCGTAGCTTGCGTGTTCTGGACGGCGCTTGCGCAGTGTTCGACGCTGTTGCCGGCGTGCAGCCTCAATCTGAAACCGTATGGCGTCAAGCGGACAAGTACGGCGTTCCGCGTATCTGTTTTATCAATAAAATGGACCGCCTAGGCGCGAACTTCTTTTATTCGGTGGACACGATTGTTGACCGTTTGAGCGCGCGTCCGGTGCCGATTCAGTTGCCGATCGGCGCGGAAGATCAGTTTAAGGGCGTTGTTGATCTGGTCACGATGAAGGCGCGCATTTGGCGCGACGAAACGTTGGGCGCGAAGTTCGACGATGTGGAAATTCCGGCCGACTTGGTCGAGCAGGCGCAGAAGTATCGCGATTTGCTGGTGGAAGCGGCTTCGGAATCTGATGAGATTCTGTTTGAGAAGTTCATCGAAGGCATTGCGATTACCGAGGCTGAATTAAAAGCCGGTATCCGTAAGGCGACCTTAACGCAAAAGATTTTCCCGGTGGTGTGCGGCTCGTCCTTTAAGAATAAGGGCGTGCAGAATCTGTTGGACGCGGTGGTGGATTATCTGCCTTCGCCTCTCGACATCGCGCCGGTCCGGGGTCACTCCCTCGATAATCCGGACGAAATCGTGATTCGACGCCCGGACGATGCGGAGCCTTTCTCGGCACTGGTATTCAAGATCATGACCGATCCGTTTGTGGGTCAGTTGTGCTTCATTCGTGTTTACTCGGGCAAGCTGAATACGGGCGATTCGATTCTAAACGTCGCCAAGGGTAAGCGCGAGCGTATTGGCCGTCTGGTGAAAATGCACGCCAACAAGCGTGAAGAAATCCAGGATATTATGGCCGGCGATATTTGCGCGGCGGTTGGTTTGAAGCAGGTCGTGACGGGCGATACCATTTGCGATGAAAAATCGCCGGTGCTGCTCGAAAAGATCGTGTTCCCGGCGCCGGTGATTCAGCTCGCCATCGAACCGAAGACCAAAGACGACCAGGAAAAGCTGGGCGTTGCCATTCACAAGCTGGCCACCGAAGATCCGACTTTGCATGTTTCGACCGATCCCGAGACTGGACAGACCATTCTCGCGGGTATGGGTGAGCTGCATCTTGAAATCATCGTTGACCGCATGCAGCGTGAGTTCAACGTAGGCGCTAACGTGGGTAAGCCGCAGGTTGCCTATCGCGAGACCATTCAGCAGACTGCTGAATACGATTACACGCATAAGAAGCAAACCGGTGGTAAGGGTCAATATGCGCGCGTTAAGCTGCGTGTTGCTCCCAACAAGGAAAAGGATTACGAGTTTACCAGCACGATCACTGGCGGCAACATTCCGAAGGAATTCATTCCCGCCATTGAGAAGGGCGTGGCCGAAGCGCTGGAAGGCGGCGTTCTGGCTGGTTATGCGCTCAACAATATCAGTGTGACGGTGTTCGACGGCGATTACCACGACGTCGATTCATCGGAAATGGCTTTCAAAATCTGTGGTTCCGTGTGTGTGAAAGAAGCTCTCCGCAAAGCCAAGCCGGTGCTTCTTGAGCCTGTCATGCGGGTTGAAGTTACTGTGCCCGAGCAGTATATGGGTCCGGTGAACGGCGATTTGATCTCGCGGCGTGGACGTCTGGAAGGGACTGAGATTGCCGGCGGTACGCACATCATCAAGGCGATGGTGCCGTTATCGGAGATGTTCGGCTACGCGACCGAGTTGCGTTCGCGCACCCAGGGCCGCGGCGCCTTCAGCATGCACTTTGGCCAGTACGAAGAAGTGCCGAGAAACATTGCCGAGGAAATAGTGAACCGCAATAAGGGCGGAGTCGCGACGAAGTAAAGGAGGAAACTTATGGCAAAAGAGAAATTTGACCGCAGCAAGCCGCACGTAAATATCGGGACGATCGGGCATATCGATCACGGGAAGACGACGTTGACGGCGGCCATCACGAAGACGCTGTCGAAGCATAATCCGAAGAACAAGTTCCGGAG
>DASXGT010000145.1:0-21938 GCA_036488895.1 Bryobacteraceae bacterium
ATATTTTCCTGCCTCGGGAGTGGTGCGCGTGTGGCGCGATAAAACGCTGCATGGCAAAGGGACGATTGCGGCCATTTGCGCGGGTACCAGCGATCTGCCCGTTTTGGAAGAAGCGCGATTAACGGCCGAGGTGATGGGCAACACGGTGGACGTGATTGTGGATGTAGGCGTCGCGGGCATTCACCGTTTGCTGAATGAACGTCAACGCCTGACGGACGCGCGCGTGGCGATTGTGTGTGCCGGGATGGAAGGCGCTTTGCCCAGCGTGGTCGGCGGCCTGGTGGGCTGTCCGGTAATTGCGGTTCCAACCAGCATCGGCTATGGCGCTAGCTTCAATGGGCTGGCCGCGCTGCTGGGCATGTTGAATAGCTGCGCCAGCAACGTGACCGTGGTGAATATTGATAACGGGTTCGGCGCCGGGTATGTGGCTAGCTTGATTAATCGCGTGTAGCGTTATTTTTCCCGGACGCCGACCGCGATCAGAGCGGTGGGCGGCCAGGGGAGAAACCTATCGATGCGCCGCGCGAGCGGAATTAGCAGATTCAACGCCCACAATTGCAGCCGGCCTAAAGATTGCCGCTTGAAAATCTGGCCGTTGAGAATCCACCCGGGATAGGCGACCCGGTTGAATTCGATCATCCGGGTCACGGAAAAGCCGGCGGCGGTCATTTTTTGTTCCAAGTCCGGTTTGGAATAGCGGCGCAAGTGGCCTAATAGACGGTCGAGCGTGCCAAACGCGCCGGCTCCCTGCGGAACCAGAATCACCGCTCGGCCGCCCGGTTTCAACGCGGAATAAATATTCTTCAGGGCCGTGGCGTCATCTTGCATGTGCTCCAGAACATTGAGGCAAACCACGCTTTCCATGCGCTCGCGGAAAGGCTCAAAATCGACCGGATTGCCCGGATCGCAAACGGCGGCGCGCACCTTTGGACGGCGGCCCATCAGACGCCGCAGCAGTTGCATGTATTCGCCATCGCTATCCGTCACAATGTATTCCCGGCGGCCGGAACAGAGCAGCACCGTCAAGTTTCCAATACCCGCGCCGATTTCTAAAACGGTGCTCCCCAGAAATGGCGATATCACATCGGCAATCCAGCGGTTAAAGCGAGCCGCGCTTTCCAGGGCGCGCATGGCTCCGGCTGCCTTATCCACATATAAATCATTGGTCATCCAGGCGCGCAGAATCGTCCACGTGAGGGCCAGCGCATCCGCCAGCCGGATCTTTTTCCCTTCGTTATAACTTCTGCCGAGATACGCGACGGGCACCTCCACTACTTGCGCGCGCCGCTTGGCAAATAGGATGGGAAGCTCGGCATCAATGCCGAAGCGATGCGTTCCTAGCGGGATACTCCTGGCAAGCTGAGTGCGAAAGGCCTTATATGCACTGGCCATATCGGTGAAGTCAAGGTCAGCGGCGATGTTCGTAAAGAGCGTGAATACGCGATTGATGCGGCTATGCCAGAAACGGTGCACTCGCCGCTCGCGCGATTCAAGGTAACGGGAGCCGATGACAAGATCCGCTTCTCCGGCAAGCAGCGGACGCAGAAGCGCGGGATAGTCGGCAGGGCTGTACTCCAGATCGGCGTCTTGAATCAGGCAGAATTGCCCCTGTGCCTGCGCGAGCGCCGTCTTAATTCCTCCAGACTTGCCCTGATTTTTTTGGAGCCGCAACAGGCGGATGGGGAAATCCGGATGGGACTCGGCGTAAGCCTCCACCAAAGCGTATGATCCGTCCACCGAGCCGTTGTCCACCACGATGACCTCGTGAGTGATTTCAGCATCGGCGAAAAAAGCAGCGGGTACGGTACGCACTCGGTCGAGCAGCGTGGTGATGAATTCCTCCTCGTTATAGACAGAAATCAGGATGGAAAGAATCACGGCCACGTCTCATATTGGCCCATGGCAGTGACGACCGCGTCAGGGGCGCAGAGATGCAGTCCATACCAGAACAGAAATTGCGCCACGCACAGCGAAACAAGAATCCGGGCGGTCAATGGAAACTCTTTCACGCGAATCTTTAACAACCGGGGAAGTAAGCCGAAGATGAGGCACGCGGCGATGGCGGCGGGCAGACCATTCGAATCAGAGTTCATCCAGGGGCTCAGCGGACCAAATTTAAATACGCATAGCAAGCCGCCCAACAGCGCCCAAAGAGGCGTGGTCCAACCGCGCAGCATCCAATAACACAGGGCGCAGAATATAGGCGCCGGGAGCAGAACAACCAAGAGAGGCCCGGGCGCTGGGTAACGCGGTAACAACATCAGGCGAAGCACGACAGGCAGCACGGCGAGGAGCAGCATAGACCAGCGCGTGCTGGCCGCAATTTTCAGAACGTACGGTTTCAAGAGCGGCTGCGCTAGCGCGCAGAGGACCAACAGCGCCGTGATGGCGAAAACAATAAGATCTGAAGCGCCGAAGCCGATGGTATTGCGCAGCGGCAGGAAGGAATGAAAAATATGGAACAGATACATGCGCTATTTCACATCCTCAAATGCCGGCTTCGTTTCGTAGGGCGTAAGCCTTGGCGGATTTGCATCGGGCTCCAGGAGCCAAACTTTACGGCCGGGATAGTAGTCCATCAGCTTGCGGTTCTCCTGGGCGCCTAAATCGCGCGCCCAGACGACGGGCGCATGATCCATATCCGCTGAGTTATACACCCATTCGTCCTGAAAACGGTGGTTCGGCCCATAGCGCACGAAGACCAGTCTTTCCCCTGGAATTTTGGCAAGCTCTTCGTTCACGATGATGCGCGCGCGTGGATTTTGATGGTTGATCGCGTCCCAAGTCTCATAGCGCAAAAGGCCGAGCGGCGATGCGGGATTCTCGATAAGATGCAAGCTGTACCAAAGCGCAAAACTGGCCGTGCAAGCAAACAGAACCAGCGAAGCCGCCTCAAAGCCGGCCGCGCTGCCGCGAATCTGGAAAGCCGAGAGTTGTTGCAGTCCAGCCACGCTGACCAGGAGAAATAAACAAGTAGCGGCCGCAACGTAGCGCGGAAAAAAGTATGGGAAGAAATTCGTGCCCAGCAGAAAGATGGCAATGGTCAATGCTACCCAGGCGAAACGATTGCGGCGCAGAACGAAGGCAAAAGCAAAGATCGCCAAGTACAGCGGCGGCAGGAAGAAAAAGCGGGTGTAGCGCACTCGGTATTCCAGCCGCAATAGGAACTTCCCGATGGATTCGGAGCCTTCGCCGTGGAATGAGCGTTCGGCTTGATATTCCTGTTCTTGTTGGCGCGTGAGCGGCCGCTGAGGAACCGGAATGGGTTGAAAGGAAAGCGATGTGGGCTCGCCATATTGCGCTTGGTGCAGCACATAAGGCAACGTAGTCCAGCTTCCCGTGACTTGGCGATTCTGCAACAGAGTCAATCCGAGTGCCGGCACCACAAGCAGCAGGGTCACCCATGCTGGCTGAATAAGCGCGCGCCAATTTTTTCGATTCCACAAAACCGGCAAAAAGAAAAGCAGCACGCTCAGAATCGTCAAAACGGATTCGAAGGGGCGAGTGAGAAGCTGCAGGGCAAGCCCCGCGCCCAAGCAAACGGCATCGCGTTTCCGGTTATACACGCGAATGCGCGGAAGGGCGCCGAAGATCAGACATCCCGCAATGGCCGAGACACCGCCGCCCCAATAGCTATTCGTCCATTCATTGAGCGGCCCAAATTGGAATACCGCGAGCAATCCGCCAATCAACGCCCATGCTGGGCTCACCCAAGCCCGGAGCATCCAATAAGAAAGCGCGCACAAAGCGGCGGTGCATAAAAGGACGCCCGCCCACGGATGTCCAAATAGCAGGCGGCCCAGCGCCAATGCCGAACCTTGGCCAATGGGGTACATCGAGCTGTAAGTGGGCTGTTGGAGAACGAAAAACGTTTCGAAAAACTGCGGCAGCGCATGCGGCGGATTGGCGAGCCGGAAATGAAGCAATGTATCCGCCACCAGCAGATGACTGAACTCGTCATAGATTTCCGGCGTAGGCGCGGGATGGTGCGGCAGTAAAGCCAGCCGCAGAATTACTGGAAGCAGAGCCAGCAAAAGCAGGCAGAGGCCACTCTTTGGGGCGATGTTCTGAATGAAGCGTTGGAGCCAAGGACGTATTTGGAAAAACAAAGCCAACAGGCCAAACAGCGCCAGCACCAGCAGATCGCTCGCGCCAAAGAATGGAAGGGGATACATGAATCGCTGGGTTCACGGACGGACATCGGCGAAAAGCCGTTTCATCACTTGAAAAGCGACAGGTCAATGGCGTTGCCCATCGCCTTGTAGCCGGCGTCTCCAGGATGCAGGTGGTCGCCGCTGTCATAGGCAGGCAGCATTTTGTCTGGATTGGCTGGATCGCGCGCGGCTTTGTCGAAATCGACCACACCGTCGAACGCCTTGCTGGTGCGAATCCATTCATTCAGGGCCTTGCGCTTGACTTCTTTTTCCGGCGTGAAATAGGCAGCGCCTTCAAACGGAGTCACGGTCGCACCGAAAATTTTGAGGCCTTGCTCATGCGCGCGCTCAATCAGCTGCTGCATACCAACGATGAGATCTTGGGCACTTACGGTTTGCGATGCCGGGGCAGACGAGCCGGGGTGTCCCAGATCATTGATTCCTTCAAGGACAATCACATACTTAGCGCCCGGCTGGGCAAGGACGTCGCGATCATAGCGCGCCAGCGCGTTGACGCCGAAGCGCACCGTTCCCGAAGCATCATGCAAAATGCGGTTGCCGCCGATCCCGGCGTCCACAACAGCAAGCTTGCCGCCGCGCCGGCGCCCCAGCAAACGGCCTGCGAGCACGTCGGGCCAGCGGGTGTTGGCGTCTTGCGTGGAATGCGCGCCGTCCGTAATGGAATCGCCAAAGGCGACGACAGTTGCCGTTGATTCCGGTGCAAGCACCTCCACGCCTGTCAGAAACACCCACGATGCCATGGTTTCCGGTGCGGACAGCGTAGCCGCGCCGGTGACATCTCCCGGCGCAATGTAAGCGGTCTGCTGCGCCGCATAATGAATGCCGGCCCCCAGCGCGGGCTTCGGAAGAAAGATGCTGATGGCGAGGTCGCCGGCGTCCGGTATATCCAGCTTCACGGGATCACTCAGAACCGGGGCGTCCGGTGGAATCGAGATGGTTGAACGTCCGCCGAAGGTGAGCGCATGGTCGGAGCCGGCGACGATTCCCGATCCCTGAGCGCGTAACGCAACATGGGCGGCGCCGATCTCCAGCGTCTCTTTTCCATAGGCGTTCGACAGCCGGATGCGCACGGTATTTCCACCCACGCTGGTGTGCACGATCTCGCGCAGTGTTTGGTTATCGAACTTCAGTTTGGCGGCAGCCATCTGCGCTTCGTCGGCCAGTAGCGGCGATGGGCTGGGTCCCCAGGTTGCCACCCAGTGGAGTTTCCCGGCGGCGGACGCAAATGATCCAAAAACGATGGCAAGAAGTAAAGCTGATCTCAATCTCATAGAAGGCGTTGTCCCGCGGCTTTAGTATCGTAGCCGCCAAGGCTTTCGAGTTCCCGGCGGAAGCTGCCACGGTTGAGTGTATCCAAAAGCGTCTGCACGGCCGGCAGATCCAGGTGTCTGCGGCGGACCGCCAAGTCATAACGCTCTGTGACGAGCGGAACAAAGCCGAGCCCAAATGTGCGCGCGGCCGCGCGGGTAGCGATGCAGCAATCGGCGGCGCCGGAGTGTACTTGCCAGGCGGCTGGCAGATGCCCTGGAGCCAAATGGTTATAACCGCGAATGGACCGGGTGGGAATTTTCAGGCGCTTCAGAGAGGTATCCAGCAGCAGACGGCTGCCCGCGCCAGTCTCGCGATTCACGATGGAAATGTCGCGGCGCGCTAAGTCTTCAATTCCCTTGATGTCTTTTGGGTTGCCTCGCGCAGTGACGATGCCTTCTTCCCAAACAGCGAAGGAGATGACGGCTACCGACTCTTTCGGGAACAGGCGCTCAATTTCGGGGAGGTTTGACTCGCCGCTGGCTTCGTCGCGCAGATGGGTGCCGGCGATATGGACGCAACCCTCTTTCAAAAGCGCCAGAGCTTGCGAGCTATTTCGATGCGCCACCGCCATTTCCACGCCCGCCGCTTGGACATGACGAGTCAGGACAGAGATGCCCGGGTCACAACCGGCCAGCAGAATTTTGTTTTGAAACTCTCCATCCGAATGGAAGATCTGCACCTTTACCTTTCCGTTGCCGGAGTTTTCATTGATGACAATTGCGTCGCTTGGCGGAAAGTACCAGGGAACGGCGGCAGGAGGCGAAGCGAAGATGCGTTTATCCACCTGGCAAAGCTGGACAGGCTGGCCGGGCTGCGGATCGGCTGAACCGGGGAGAAGCAGAACCTGCTCCGCGCGCAATTCCGGCGGCGGCGCTTCGTCGCCGAGCAAGAAGAGGTCTTCCACCTTGGCGTCCAGCGCGCGGGCCAACCGGAGCGCAACCACCGTGTTGGGCACGTAAGTGCCGGCTTCGATCGCATAGATGGTCTGCCGGGTGACGCCGGTGACTTTCGCCAAGTCAATCGCGGAAAAGCCGCGCTTCTGCCGGAGCTTTCCTAAATTGTTCTCGATCTCGATTGCGGGCCGTTTCGCCACGACCTCATCGTATCGGAAGACCCGCCTGATGTCATTTATGAATTACAATAAGACTCTTAAATGACGTATCAATTTTTCATTCGCGCAGCTAATTGCTTCCTGCTATTTTTCTTGTGCGTCTCATCCGCTCCGGCTCAAGTCCTGGCCATTCTTTCAGGCACGGTCACGGATCAATCGGGCGCCGTAGTTTCGGCGGCGGCTGTCAGCGCGAAAGATATTGATACAGGCGCAATTCGGACGACGGTCACGGATGGCGCCGGCCGCTATCGCTTACCGGCGCTGGCGGTTGGCCAATACGAGCTGCGAGCCCAGAAGGCGGGTTTCTCGGAGGAGGTCCGCACTGGGATCCGGCTCGTAGTGGGGCAAGAGGCCGTAGTGGATTTGGGGTTGCGCGTGGGTGATGCAAGCCAGCAAATCACCGTTAATGCGGACGCTCCCGTGGTGAATCTCACGACAACGGATATTTCAGGTTTAGTGGGCCAACAACAACCGCAGGATCTTCCTCTTAACGGACGAAGTTACGATGAGCTGCTAACTCTGAATCCCGGCGTGGTTAATTTCACTTGGGAAAAGGTCGGCGGCATCGGCGTTTCGAATTCGACTAATGGGAATAATTTTGCGGTTTCGGGAAACCGGCCGCAGCAGAATTTATTTCTACTGAACGGCATTGAGTTTACCGGCGCGGCTGAAAACAACATGCAGCCGGGCGGCACCAGCGGGCAATTGCTGGGAGTGGATGCAATCCGAGAATTTAATGTCCTGCGTGACTCTTATAGCGCGGAATATGGCAAGCGTCCCGGCGGCCAAGTGTTGATTGTCACGCAGTCAGGGACCAATCAATTTCACGGATCTCTTTTTGAGTTTCCGCGAAACAATGCGTTCGATGCCCGGAATTTTTTTGACGGCTCTTCCGCCCCCGGCTTTCAACGCAACCAATTCGGAGGAGCGCTGGGCGGACCGATTCAGAAAGACAAAACCTTTGTGTTTGGAAATTTTGAAGAGTTCCGCCAGCACTTACACCAAACCGGTGTAGACTTGGTTCCCGATAATAATGCGCGGAACGGATTTTTGCCTTGCAAGCTGGTCACCCCAGCGCCGAATTGCTCCAGTTCCGGGCTTGCGTTTGTCGGAGTTTCGCCGCTGATCAATGCGTGGCCCACGCCCACACCGGGTTCCCCTGACTTTGGCGGAATCGCGGAGGCGTTCAATAATCCGCTGCAGACGATTCGAGACGACTTCGGTAACACGCGCTTGGATCATATTTTTTCGACCAAGGACACGTTAAGCGCGGCTTATACAATTGATGACAGCGCTGATTTCACGCCTACCAGCACAAACTCCTACAGCGCCGATGCGGAAACCCTGCGGGAGCAAGTGGCCAGCTTACAGGAAACGCATGTGTTCTCGCCTAACGTGGTCAACACGGCAAGATTCGGCTGCTCGCGCGCCGGTTACTTTTTCACCGGTGAACCTACGCCCGGCACCCCCGCCGCGGCATTACCCGGCTTTCTGGCGGGGAGCCCGATTGGCGCGCTGGTGGTGGGAGGCAGCGCGGCATCGAATCCGACCGCCCAAATCAGCTTAGCGGGAAGCAACAACGGAAGTAACTTGCGCGTGGCCCGCAACCTATTTACTTATGACGATAGCGTCTCATTTACAAAAGGCCGTCATCAATTTAATGTCGGCGTTTGGTTTCAGCAGTTCCAGTCGAATGAGATGCTGGCGCTGAGCCAATATGGGCAAGCCACCTTCACCAGTTTGCAGACATTCCTGCAGGGAACAGCAGGCACGTTGTTGTACGACCCGACACCCACTCCGCTAAGCTGGCGGGCGTTGTTTGGAGCCGGATATGTGGAAGATGTGATCCGGGTAGCGCCGCAGTTGACCGTGTCTCTGGGTTTCCGCGACGAGTTCACCACCGGCTGGAATGAGGTCCATGGACGGGCTGCTAACTATACTTACCCGAACGGAATTATCTCGAGCCAGCCCACCATCGGCAACTCGGTGTACACGGTGAATAATGGAAAGTTTTTGCCGCAACCGAGAGTGGGAATCGCCTGGAGTCCGTTCGCGAATCGCAGCAGGACCGTCATCCGCGGCGGTTTTGGCATGTACAACGATCTGCAGGATGCGTTGGGTTACCGGACGGATCAAAATGCGCCCTTCAATCCTACTTATAGCCTGCCCAACGCGGCTGTTTCTCAACTCCCGCTCTCGCGTTCCGCGCCGGTACCGGCCACCGCGCGCCTGGTGCCCGGCGGCGTGCAACCGGATTTACAAACTCCCACCCTCATTTCCTGGTCATTCAAAGTGCAGCAGGAGCTGACGAAGAACACCGTGCTCAGTGTTGGATACGTTGGGTCGCATGGGTATCACGAATTACTCGGCGTGGATGCAAACGAACCGTTTCCGGTGATTTGTCTGGCATCGCCTTGTCCGGCCAAATACCCCTCGACCTTCCCTGCCGGAATCGCCGGTACGCCGGTCGTGGCGGGGACCTACTATGTACCCACGGCAACGAAACCTAATCCGTCAATTGCGAATACCTGGACTTACTTCTCTGAAGGCGATAGCTCTTACAACGCATTGCAAGTGGACGTGAACCATCGCTATACGAACGGCCTGTCCCTGCGCGGCGCCTATACCTGGTCTAAGACGATCGACGATGGCGACTCGCTGAATGCCACGACTTCCGGAAACGAACCGGCGCTTGTGTCGAATCCTTTTAACCTGGGCGCGGATCGAGGCCTGGCGAATTTTGATGCCAGGCACGTGGGCGTCATAGCCGCAACTTACGCGCTGCCCTTCGGACACGGCAAACAGTTTTTGGCAAATGCGCAGGGTTTCGCCAATGCCATGGCGAGCGGTTGGACGCTGAACTCGATTGTGACGTTGCAGAGCGGTTTTCCGTTCACGCCGCAGCTGAGCTACAACCCGTCCAACACTGGCGACACGCGCAATCCGGTACGCCCTTATGTGAATCCCAACTTTTCCGGGCCGGTGATTCTAGGCAGTCCGAATCAATGGTTCAATCCAGCGGCATTCCTCCAGCCGCCGAATAACAGCGGGTTCTACGGCGACCTGGGAAGAGATACTTTGATCGGCCCGGGCGTGGCGGTTTGGGACTTCTCGGCGCTGAAGGACACGCACATCCGCGAGCGGCTGAATCTGCAATTTCGCGCGGAGCTTTTTAATATTCTGAACAAAGCTAATTTCAATACTCCGAACGCGGTGGTTTTCACTCCCACCGGCGTATCGCCCACGGCGGGCATTATCACCAGCACTTCGACTACCTCGCGGCAAGTTCAGTTCGGGTTGAAGTTACTTTGGTAATGGATGCGCACGACGCCAGTCAATAAACCTAGCCAAGTTCTGTTCGCCAGCTTGATCGGCACGACAATTGAGTTTTTCGATTTCTATATTTACGCCACCGCCGCCGTGCTGGTGTTTCCCCGCCTGTTTTTTCCCGCATCCGATCCGGCTTCGGCCACGCTAGCGTCGCTGGCAACGTTTGGGATTGCGTTCCTGGCGCGGCCTATCGGCTCGGCAATCTTCGGCCACTTTGGCGACCGGGTCGGCCGTAAGACGACGTTGGTTCTGGCGCTGCTAACCATGGGTCTATCGACAGTTGCGATTGGAGTGTTGCCATCATACCGTTCAATCGGCTTCGCCGCGCCGCTGCTTTTGGCGCTATGCCGCTTCGGCCAGGGGCTTGGGCTGGGCGGGGAGTGGGGCGGCGCGGTGTTGCTGGCGATTGAGAATGCGCCGCCCCAAAAGCGCGCCTGGTATGGCATGTTCCCGCAGCTGGGCGCGCCGATTGGGTTCTTCCTCTCCGGCGGCGTTTTCCTGCTGCTCTCGCGATGGCTCACCGACGATCAGTTCTTCGCCTTCGGCTGGCGGCTTCCGTTTCTAGCGAGCGCCGTGCTTGTGTTCCTGGGCCTCTATGTCCGGCTGGCGATTACCGAAACGCCCGTGTTCCAGAAAGCCCTGAGTCGCGGCGAGCAGGTGAAGCTGCCGGCGCTGGTGGTTTTTCGCGACCATACCAGGCCGCTCCTGGCAGGCATCCTGGTGTGCCTTGCCACCTTCGTTCTTTTCTACTTGATGACGGTTTTTGCGCTATCGTGGGGCACCAGCGCGCTCGGTTTTAGCCGTGGAAAATTCCTGCTGATGCAGTTATTCTGCATCTCTTTCTTTGCCCTCACCATT
Organism: Bryobacteraceae bacterium; assembly: GCA_036488895.1. Lineage (GTDB taxonomy): Bacteria > Acidobacteriota > Terriglobia > Bryobacterales > Bryobacteraceae > Bog-105. The sequence continues at coordinate 10,786 of DASXGT010000145.1, forward strand.
CCCGTGTCCGCGGTTCTGGCGGAGCGCGGACGCCGCCGCGCCATGTTCCTGGTCACCGCGGCCATCGCTGTCTTTGGCCTGATCATGGCGCCGATGTTCGTGGCCGGCGCAACGGGGGCGGTGGCGACCATGGCATTGGGCCTGGCGTTGATGGGCTTTACCTACGGCCCGCTGGGCACGGTGGTTTCCGAACTGTTTCCCACAACGGTGCGTTATACCGGGAGCTCGCTTGCGTTTAACTTTGCCGGCATCCTGGGCGCGTCCCTGGCGCCGTATATCGCCACTTGGCTCGCCAAAACTCACGGGCTTCCGTACGTCGGCTATTATCTGTCCGCATCCGCGCTACTGACGTTGCTGGGGCTGCTATTGATCCGGGAAACGAAAGACGACGACTTGGCAACTGCCAAGGTTTGAATTCTGCCGCTAGGAGCATTTACCGGGAGATAGCGGAGTCTGTATGGCGCTAATGACCCGGCGCAGGGCAGTCTCAAACGCTCCCAGGTGCTCGTCTAATTCGCCGATTTGACCGCTTCTGATCTGCGCATCAATGTTCTCCGCGGCAGTGCTTAGCGATTTGGCTCCCAGCGTTTTCGATACGCCAAAGATGGTGTGCGCCAGCCGCGTGGCCGTCTTGATGTCGCCATTTGCCAGCGCGGTGCGGATTGATAAGATCTCGCGCGAGTATTCCTCGGCAAATTCCAGCAGCAGCGAGCGATACAGTTTGGCGCTGCCGCCGACATGATAAAGGCCCTCCGCCTCATCTATGATTCCGGCAAGCGAGAGAACATCCGTCCGGGTCTCGCGGTCATCCTCAACCAGCAAGGCCAGCGCGGCATCTTGGCGCCCGGCGAACTGAAGCACGGTCCGGTACAGCACGGTGGGTGCGATGGGCTTGGTGATATGTTCGTTCATCCCTTCGGACAAACACTGCCGGCGCTGATCAGTCAGCGCGTGCGCGGTCAAAGCGACAATCGGCAAGTGACCGTAACGGGGGTCGGCGCGAATCGCGCGCGTAGCCTCATAGCCGTCCATCACCGGCATCTGCAAATCCATCAGCAAAACATCGAAAGGCGCGGTCTGCCCCCCGCGGTTGAGCGCCTCCAACACTTCCTGGCCATTGGCGGCAGTTTGCACTCGAGCGTTTGCGCTAGTCAGCAATTCCACGATGATCTGCTGGTTGATCGTATCGTCTTCGGCTACCAGGACGCGAATGCCGGAAAGGTCCGGCTTCGGCTCCGGCGCCGTCTCCCCTGGCGAATGGCCGTCGCTAAACACCTGCAGCAGTGTATCGAAGAGCGAGGACGCCGTTATGGGCTTGGTCAGGAATCCGGACGCCCCAGCCCGTTCCGCTGCTTCCCGCGCTTCATCGGCCCCAAACGCGGTAGCCAGGATTATTTGCGGACGCCGGTCTTCCGGGAACTCGCTCAGGATCACGCGCGTGGCTTCAACACCGTCAATCTCCGGCATACGGTGGTCTGCAAAAACAGCATGGTAAGGGTCGTCCGGGTGAGCTTCTAGAATGGCCGCATACGCTTCGCGGGCAGATCCCACGGCGTCCACGCGCAGGCCCAATCCCGCCAAATTGACGGCCAGAATATCCCGCGCCGTTGGGTTGTCGTCCACCACCAGCGCGCGGCTACCGGCGAGTTGCGGGGGGAGGGGCGCGCTTGGACGTTTCTCCGCTCCGGCGCCGAACCACAAAGCGAGCCGGAACTTGCTGCCAACGGCGGGCTGGCTTTCCACCGTCACTTCGCCGTCCATCAACTCCACCAGCCTCTTGACGATGGTGAGTCCCAGTCCAGTGCCTCCATATTTACGCGAGGTGGAGCCGTCGGCCTGGGTAAACGGCGAGAATACGTTTGCGACTGTTTCCGGCGTCATGCCGATTCCGGTATCGGTGACGCTGATTTCCAGGCAAACCCGGCTGGCGGTTCGCGCGCTCTGACCGATATGTACGTGCACCTGGCCTTCCTTAGTGAACTTGATGGCATTTGCCGCGAGGTTAGTCAGAATCTGGCCGAGACGCACCGGATCGCCTACCAGGCCGGCGGGAACATCGGGCTCGGTGGTAATTAACACTTCTAGAGGTTTCTCGGCCGCCTGACTGCTAACCAACATCGCGACGTAGTTCAGAACATCGTCCAGCCAGAACAAAGTTTGCTCCACGCAGAGCTTGTCGGCCTCGATCTTCGAGAAATCCAGGACGTCATTCAGAATGCTGAGCAAAGAGACGCTGGCCGCGTGAATCTTTTTGACGTAGTCGCGCTGTTTCTTGTCGAGCTTGGTTTTCAGCGCCAGATCCGATAGTCCGATAATGGCGTTCATCGGAGTTCGTATTTCATGGCTCATGTTAGCCAGGAACATGGACTTCGACTCGCCCGTAGCCTCAGCGGCCGCGCGTGCTCTCTCCAATTCCCGCCGTTGTGCGATTAACTTGTCCTTCTGGGTCAACAACGCCTGTTCCGATTGTTTTAGTTCAATGGCCTGTTGTTCGAGTTGGCGCGCCTGCTCCTGGCTACGCTCAAGCAAAGCGTAAATATTCAGATTCCGCAGAGTTTCGACCGCCCTCGCGATCACCGGGGCCAGCGCGTCCAACAATTCTTGCTCAGCGTCCGTCAGCGGGCGGAACAAAGCAATCTCAAGCACGCCCAGCACCGCTTCCCGCGCCAGCAGAGGGTACGCGATCAATACCCGCGGAGAAGCAGCGTCCAACCCTGCGGCGATCTGGCCACTGTAGCCGTCCGGCAAGTCATTAAAGCTGAGCGGCGCCTTTGCGAGCGCGCATTTCCCGACTAGCGTTTCTCCTAAAGGGAGAGTCTCTTTCAGAGGCTTCGGGTCCGCGAAACCGTAGCTCGCGGCAATGTGCAACTGATCGTCCTCGGGATGAAAGAGATAGAAGCGGCCCAGCGCAGCGCCGAGAAGCGGCATCAACCTGGCCAAACTATGTTCTGCCAGCTCGCGGAAGTTGGTGGCCCGGTGAATGCTGACACTCAGGTCAGCGGCGGCGGTCTTCACCCAGCGCTGGCGGTCCATGGCCGCGGCCCGATCCTTCAGCACATCCACGGCTCGAGCGAGCGCGCCTGCCTCATCCTGGGCAGCGGTAAAAGGCACTTCTATCTGGTAGTTTCCCCCGGCGATGGCTTCAATGGAGGACTTGAGGCTGCGAATCGGGTTGATAATCCTTCGGTAGATCAACCAGCCTACGATGGCCACTGTCAACAATAGTGCCGCCGCCGAAATAGTCAGGATATTGGCGCGGCGACTCGCTGAGCGCAGCACTTCTTCTCCGGCTCCGGTCGCCAGCTTAGCGTTATAGTCCGCCCAACCATCGAAATCCACAATGAGCCTTTCCGCTTGAGCCCGCCCGGCCCCTAGATTCTCGCCCGGCGGCCCGGTAGCCGCGCTTTTCACAATTTCGTCGGCGCTGTTCAACCATTGGAGCAGTTGGTTTCTGGTCTGGACGGTAAGACGCAAGTCCGTATCGTCCGAGATGTATTCGGCCATGTAGTGATCGAACTCGCGCGTCATTTCCCGCTTGTTATTGAGATAATCTTGCGTGGCGCGCATCCGCCGGTTTTTATCGGGCTCCTGCATCAGATCTTGCACATCGGCCTGCGCCGCGGCCAAGCTGCGCGCGATGCGTCCAATCGCCATAACGCTTGGCACCTCGCGGCGAATGACAAAACTAATGCGGCTCCGGGCAAGAGAAAGTTGATTGTAGCCGGCGACGCTGTAAAACAGGAGCGCCAACAGCGGCAGCGCGAGCAAAATGGTGAGGCGGCGGGCTATGGTCATGGCGTCAGGCCTCCAAGGGTTTTGGAAACTCGCTGAGCGGGCAATAGCTCACCCGGCCAGCCGTCAAGCGCGCCGCCGCGAAGCCGCGCCGCCAAGCACAGAATTCAAACCATCTCCCCAGCAGGCAAGCCAGTGAGAGTTTTACCTGTATCCACGTCTTGGCACATCTGGATACAGGCGCCAGGCAAGATGCCACTTCCCCAATAGTACTATTGGTTCCAGTCGTTTTGCTGGAGAATATTGTTGTATGCAAACTCTTTCCTCTGAAGCCGAGCATTTACTTTCCACGGCCCCCGATCGCCTGCCATTGGTCCAGTCTGGCCTTCAGCCCGGCGTGGCGGCTCAGCGCGTTCATTTACAGGACGCCGCCGTGCTTTTTCCGGGCGCCCGGCATAGTCAGGCAGCTTTAGCGGGGCTGCTATTGCGTGCTGGATACTGGCCGGAGAGCCATACTGTCGCCCAGGATATAGAGTCGGCGGAAGGCAGTTACTGGCATGGCATCATCCACCGCATGGAGCCTGACTCATTCAACGCCGGGTACTGGTTCCGGCGGGTCGGCAAGCATGCCATTTTTCCCGAGCTCCTTCGCCGCGCAACGGAAACATTAGCGAGCGGCGGCCCAATGCACTGGCGTCTTAAAAACACCTGGGATGCGTTCCTCTTCATCGAGTGGTGCGACGAAGCGCGCGAAAAAAGAGGTCAGGCGGAAGCAGCCGCTATTGAAATTCAGATGGTGGAATGGCAACTGTTATTCGATTGGTGCGCGACAGCAGCTTCGTAATCTTAGTTGATTTGGCGGACCGGGCGGCCGTTCAGCCACGCGCGGATAGCTTCGACGGTGTCCTGGTAAAAGATTCGGTAAGTCTCTTCCGTCACAAAGCCGATGTGCGGCGTGACGAGCGCGTTAGGCAGCGATCGCAGTGGATGGTTCGGCGGCAGAGGCTCAGTATCGAAAACATCCAGCGCGGCGCCGGCAATGGCTTTCCTGCTCAGCACATCAATGAGCGCAGCCTCATCTACCAGCGGACCGCGCGAGGTGTTGACCAACCATGCCGTTGGCTTCATCAACGCAAATTCGGCCGCGCCGACAATGCCTCTCGTTCGCTCACTCAGTACCAGATGCAGCGTAATCATGTCGGCGTCACGGAAAAGTTGTTCCTTTGAAACGAGCCGGGCGCCGTGTTCGGTGGCCTTTTCCTGAGTCAAGTTGGTGCTCCACGCGATGACGTTCATATCGAAGGCGTGCGCATACTTCGCAACGGTAGCGCCAAGCCTCCCTAAGCCGACGATGCCCAGGGTCGCGCCCTTCAAATCTTTACCGACTTTGGTCTGCCAGCCGCCGGACCGGACCGAGGCGCATTCCTCGGGAATAAATTTCGCCGCGGCCATGATCAGCGCCCAGGTCAACTCGGCCGCGCCATGGCTCCGGTACCCGGTACCGCAAACGGCAATCCCGAATTCCTTCGCGGCCGCAAGATCAATAGAGGCATTGCGCATCGCGGTTGAAACGATCAACTTTAGATTCGGCAGCCGTTCGAGCAACGGCCGCCGCAAGGGAGTGCGCTCGCGCATGGCGCAGATCACGTCGAAAGGCGCCAGGCGTTCCGCAACCGCGTCCGGCTCGGAGACGTGGTCTTGAAAGATCGTTAATTCAACCTGGCCGTCCAGGATAGACCAGTCCGCCATTTGCAGGGCGGCGTCTTGATAGTCATCAAGGACGGCTACCTTTGTGACCGGCACGTGCCGCGCTACTTGGTCACGCTCAAGCCGGTGACCGTGGCGTCGGTGTTGTGCGCAAAGCGAATGCCGTAGACCCCGTCGGTCGATTTCAATTTTCCGGCGGTCACCAGCGTGGACTTGTCATAGCTTCCGACAACGGTTCCGTTGATCGAGCATTCCACTTTGTCGCCCTTCACGGAGAGAGCAATATCTTGCGTCACCGGCTCTCCAACAGCCGCGGCTTTGTGCACCGCTGCGTTCGCTTCTCCCCGCCGGCCATTTACTTGAAACGGCTCAGGACCAAATCCGCGCACGATGAAGTTGCCGTTGCCATAGGCCGCGCAGTAGAGATAGCTCTGGTTGGCCGTGCCCAGGTCGTTACCCGCGATAAAAATACCGTACGGGTGCGGGTGGCTATTCAGAGTCATGTATTTCGGCTCATTGAACGTCGCTTTGACCGTGTAGTCGCCGGAGGCTTTATTGGCCGGATCCCAATAAGTGACGGCCGGGCCCGTGGTGACGTGCAGCGCGTCGCCATCCTTGGCAAGCTTTGCATCATTAAGGGTCCGCCCCGCCTTCTCTTCGCTGGCGTCAATTTTTCCGCTCCAGCCTGGGACGGAGATACCACCACCAGCAATGGCGCGCGAGGCGCCTTCCGTTGGATTCTGAGCGCTCATCACCCCAGGGACGAGCATGACAAGAGCGGCTGCAAAGGCCAAACCGTGAACGAGACGCATGATATTTCCTTTCAAAGAAAAAGTTGCCGGCAAAACTTGGCAAGCGACAATCATTATAAGCGGTGTTCAGCGAAGCGGCAGCTTGCGCCTACTTGTAGTGAATTTCAAACGGTTTGTTCGTAATGAACAACACGACCACGTCCTGCCCGGCCGCAGCCCCGTGTTCCATACTCTCCCCTTCTGAAAACCAGACAAAGGTACCGGGCCCGAACTCGCCTGCATTGGTTGCAAGCGTTCCCTCCAACACGTACATGCCGTGCGCGCAAGGATGCGTGTGCAGCGGATTCACGATGCCGGCGGGATAGCGCACCAGCCGGATTTCCATGCCTGTATCAGGATCGGTAATTAAATTTTTACGATAAAGCGAGACGCCGAGTTTCTCATTAAAACGCTCTTCCCAGGGAAGCGAACCACTTTCGATAACTGTGGGCATGATCAGGATATTCGCTACTTGAGCTCAATGGAGATGGCTTCGAAAGGCTCGTTGCTGAGGTTTTTCTCGGTGTGCGTGAGCGGAGTTCCCCAAATAGCCTCGCCGGCTTTGTGTTTCGACATCGTGACTTTGCCTTGCGAATCCTTCGCACTGAAGTCTTGATCGGTCAGCAAGATTGTTACGCGATCGAGCGCATGTTCATGCATGGGAGTTGTTCCGTGCGGCTCGACATGCACCCGCACAACGCGAACTTTTTCGTTGTCTAACTCCACTTTGTAATGCTTGGGGTCCAGTTTGACCGGATCCAGCTTGCTGGTGATGGTTTTTCCGGCGCTCGGCGCGTTCAATTCTACTTCAATGATGTCGAATGAATCGTTGCTGACCACTTCCGGGGAATGCATCCCGCCCGCGGGGCTCCATACCACTTGGCCTGCCTTCCAATCGAAGACCTTCGGTTGCCGGCCGTCTTGATACTCGAAGCGCTGCTTCCCGGATTGCAGGTAAATCATCACGCGGTCCATTTTGTGCTCATGGAATTTTCCTTTCACATGAGCCTTTTCCAGCGCGCGAATCACTTTCACTTGCCCGTTCTCAAAGAGCGTGGCGGAAGGCTCAACAGGGATCGCGGCGAAGGCGGCGCAGCCAATGAGCAGTAGGATGGCGGTTAACTTGATTTTCATCAGCACCGATCATATCGCGGCCACGCGGACCACGCCAGCCCCCTTCGTTAGAGTGTAGGCATGCGCAAGATTTTGGTTGTCACTGGAGACGCCGGCGAATCCTACGAAGCACTCTACGCGGTCCATCGCTTCCGGGAAGCGGGTTATGCGCCGGTGGTTGCGGCTCCGAGCGCGCGGCGGCTGCATTTGGTGATCCATGATTTCGAACCAGGCTGGGATACGTATGTGGAGCGGCCAGGGTATGGGCTTGATGCAGACATCACTTTCGACGCCGTGCAAGTAGACGAATATGACGCCGTTCTGCTGCTGGGCGGTCGAGCTCCGGAGTATCTTCGAAACAACCCAAAGCTTCTAGAAATCACGCAAGAATTTGAGCGCAAGGGGAAGTGGGTATTTGCCATCTGCCACGGCATTCAAATATTGGTAGCCGCGGGTCTTTCGGCCGGCAGGCGTTTAACGTGCTACGAACACGTGCGCACGGAGGTGACGCAGGGAGGCGGAACCTGGCTACCAGAGCAGGCGGTTCGCGATGGCCGCATGGTAACCGGGCAAACTTGGCAGTCACATCCCGAGTTCTATCGCGAAGTGTTCGCGTGCCTTCGGAGTTGAACAGCTTGTGACCGCCAAAACCATCCTTTGCCTGGCGAATTCCCGGAAGCTGTCGGGCCGCTGCATTGCCGGACGGGAAATAACGCCGGACGGGTATGCGGGATGGGTGCGTCCGATCAGCGCGCGAATTTCAGCGGAAGTCTCAGAAGAAGAACGGCGCTATGAGAACGGCTCAGATCGGCGGGTGTTGGACATCATCGAGGTACCCGTGCTGACGGCCGATCCGCATCTGCATCAGACCGAAAACTGGGTGATTGACGACCGGCGATATTGGGACAAGAAAGGCGAGGTGTCATGGGAAAGCGTTGCGGCATTGCGCCAAAAGCCCAGTTCGCTTTGGAGTGTGGGCGATTCCACACAATACGGCATGAATGACCGGGTCCGGCCGGAAGCAGCGGCTGAAATGCATGGGTCGCTGCTGCTGATTGAGCCTGAGTATTTACAGGTGCATGTGGGCGCTCAGGGGCCCTCTAAGCGCCGGGTAAAGGCTAGTTTCCTATATAACGAGACGCATTATTCTTTGGTTGTCACCGACCCGGTGGTGGAACGGGCATTTCTGCCGAAGACGAATGGCGCCTATGCTTTAGAGAAGGTTCTGCTGTGCGTCAGTCTAACGGAAAATTGGGAAGGCTGGTGCTATAAAGTTGTGGCAAGCATTATCGGAAGGCCGATATGATAACTAGATGGCAGACTCGGGAATTGTTTATTCGGTTGGGCATTCCACCCACTCAATGGAACATTTCCTTTCGCTATTGCGGATGCACGGCATTACGGCAGTTTGCGATGTGCGGTCAAAGCCTTACAGCCGATTGAACCCCCAATACAATCGCGAAGTGCTCAAAAATGTGCTGCAGGAAGGTGGCATAGCGTATGTGTTTTTGGGCGCGGAACTCGGTGCGCGAAGTGAAGACCCGGCTTGCTTTGAAGGCGGCCGCGTGCGCTACGAATTAATGGCTCGAACCGAATTATTTCGTGCGGGGCTCGATCGCGTGCAGGAGGGGATGAAGCATTTTCGCGTGGCCCTCATGTGCGCGGAGAAAGACGCAGCCGATTGCCACCGGACGATTTTGGTGGCGCGGCATCTCGAAAAATCGGGCCTGGAGATCCGGCATATCGATGCGGAAGGCGGATGGCAGAGCCAGGCGGCCGTCATGCAGCGCGTTCTGCTCGCCTTGAAATTACCCGAGGAAGATCTTTTTCATTCGCGCGCGGAGATGCTGGCAAACGCCTATGAGATGCAGGGCGAGCGTATTTGTTACGTGCTGGAAGAAGCGCGGGCGGCGAGCGCATAGGGATGAAGATTTTCACCATCGGCTTCACCAGGAAACCGGCGGAGATTTTTTTCACCCGGCTGCAAGCGGCTGGCGTTAAGCGCCTGGTGGACGTTCGTTTGAACAACGTCTCACAACTGGCGGGATTCGCCAAACGCGAGGACCTGCGCTATTTTTGCCGGGCGCTCTGCGGAATTGATTATTTGCACCTGCGGGAACTCGCGCCCACGCCGGAGATGCTGGATGCGTACAAGAAGCAGAAGGGCGATTGGGACCTGTATGCGCGGCAGTTCTTAGCTCTCCTGAGCGAGCGCCGGGTGGAAGAAACAATTTCGCAAGAGACATTGGCCGAGGCTTGTTTGCTGTGTAGCGAAGAGCTGCCGGATCAGTGCCACCGGCGTCTGGCGGCGGAATATTTGCAGCAGAAGTGGGCTGGCGTAGCCATTGAGCATATCCTTTAGCCATAGTGGAAACTGTTCTGGAACTACGCGAACTCGCTAAACACTATCCCGGCCACCGCGCCGTGGACGGCATTTCGCTTTCTATCCAAAAAGGTGAGTTTTTCTCCCTGCTAGGGCCGTCCGGCTGCGGCAAGACGACCACGCTACGTTTGATTGCGGGCTTTGAAGAACCGACCGCGGGCGAGGTGTTTCTAGATGGGCAGTCAGTGGCGCAGTTGCCGCCTTACCAGCGTGATGTCAGCACAGTTTTCCAAAATTACGCCCTGTTTCCGCACCTAACCGTAGCGCAAAATGTAGCATTCGGATTGGAGCGGCGGCCCAATTCGGATAAACAAGCAGTGCGCAAAAAAGTGCAGGAAGCGCTGGCCCTGGTGCAATTGACGGGCAAGGAAACGCGCCTGCCCCAGCAGCTTTCCGGCGGCGAGAAACAGCGCGTGGCTTTGGCGCGGTCGCTGGTGCTGGAACCTAAAGTATTGTTGCTGGACGAACCGCTGTCCGCGCTCGACGCAAAATTGCGCAAAGAGATGCGGCATCAGTTAAAGGTGCTGCAACGCCAGGTGGGCATCGCCTTCCTATTCATTACGCACGACCAGGAAGAGGCGCTTTCGTTGTCGGACCGGATCGGCGTGATGCATCGGGGCGCGCTACAGCAGACCGGCTCGCCGCGGGAATTGTACCGGCAGCCGAAATCGCGCTTCGTGGCGGAATTCTTGGGCGACGTGAACTGGTTCGATGGCGCGGGCGTCCGGCCGGAGGCAGTGCGCGTGTCGCGCGAGGCGCCACTCAACCTGAACCACAACACAACCGCAGTGGTGCAGCACACTACCTTCCTGGGCAATTGCGTCCACCTCAAGGCAAAACTGGCGGATGGGGCCGCCTGCATCGCGGAACTGCCGCAGCAGCATTGCGATTTCCAGCCGGGCGAAACGGTGCATATGTGGTGGCACGCGACGGATGAATTTCGCGTTCCCGCCGCCGGCGATTCAGCATGAAAATCGCGGGAAAGCTGGCGTTACCCAGCGCAGTCACGATGGTTGCGCTATTCTTCGTTCCGCTGCTGATTATTTTTGCCTATAGCTTACTCACGCGCGGACCGTATGGCGGCGTGACGACGCCCTGGACATTTGAAAGCTACCAGCGCGTGTTCGACCCGCTTTATGGCTGGATTCTTTGGCGGTCGGTTTGGATCGCGGCGGTTTCCACCGCACTGTGCCTGCTGCTCGCGTTTCCGTTAGCCCTCCACATTGCTCGCGCCGGCTCCCGCAAAACATTGTTATTGAATCTGGTGATGCTGCCATTCTGGACGAGTTTCCTGATCCGTATTTACGCCTGGATGTTTCTACTACGCGACACCGGGCTGGTCAACACGTTGCTGCTCGCCGTGCATGCGATCCGCGAGCCGTTGCCGCTGCTGTTCAATAATGGCGCGGTGATTTTAGGTCTGGTAT
>DASXGT010000194.1:0-10684 GCA_036488895.1 Bryobacteraceae bacterium
CCGCGAGCGCTTCTTTATCATGCTTACTTACGATCTGCTGGTGACGGGAAACCTGGAGAAGGCGAAGCAGACGGGTGAGTTGTGGGCGCAGACTTATCCTCGCGATGCGCAGCCTCACGGCTTTTTGTCGTGGATCGCTCAGAACCTCGGCAAGTACGGACAGTCGGCCGAAGCAGCGAAGCGATCTATCGATCTCGATCCAGATTTCGTGTTCGGTTATAACAACCTGGCTTGGACCTATGTTTTCCTGAACCGTCTGGAAGAGGCCGAAAGTACGCTGCAACAAGCTTCCGAGCGAAAACTCGAAATGCCCGATTTCTTAATCATGCAATATTACATTGCATTTTTAAAAGGCGACGAGGCGGCAATGGAACGAGCCGCGGCTCGGGGTCATGCGAACTCCGGGGCCGAAGACTGGATCTCGCAAGAGCAGGCCGTTGTGTCGGCCTTTTCCGGTCACTTGCAACAGGCAAGAAGCATGTCACGGCGCGCCGTGAACCTGGCGCGGCAGGCGGCCCAGCCCGAAAGGGCCGCTATCTACGAAGCTGCAGCAGCAGTACGGGAAGCGTTTTTCGGGAATGCACCCGAAGCGAGACGGCGCGCCCTGGCCGCGCTGGAGATCTCAAAGGCCCGGGATGTGGAGTACGGGGCGGCGTTTGCATTGGCAGTCGCGGGCGATCTTCCGCACTCGCAAGCACTCGCGAGCGATCTGGAAAAGCGCTTCCCGGAGGATACACTGGTCCGGTTCACTTATGCGCCTACGCTGCGGGCTCTCTTGGCGCTGAGCCGCAAGGACACTGCTGAAGCCCTGGAACTGCTACAAATTGCCGCGCCTCACGATCTGGCCATACCGGGCAGTTGGAATGGCTTCTTCGGAAACCTTTATCCGGTCTATGTGCGTGGGAGGGCCTTACTAGCGGCAAACCAAGCGCCCGAAGCCGCCGTGGAGTTCCAAAAGATCCTGGACCAGCGCTGCATCCTGTTCAGCGATCCCGTTGGGGCGCTGGCGCGCTTACAACTCGCCAGAGCATTCGTTCAGTCAGGAAATAAGAACACGGCGAAGGCGGCCTATCTGGATTTCCTCACTCGCTGGAAAAATGCCGATCCGGATATTCCGATCTTCAAGCGCGCCAAAGCGGAATACGCTGCACTGCGCTGACCTCGCCCCGGATTTGGAAACAAATCTATGAACCAACAAGTAATTGGTTTTCACCAGGATGAGCAGGGTGATTGGGTTGCCGACTTAAGCTGCGGCCACGGGTATCACCTGCGGCACAATCCTCCATGGCTTGTGCGGGAGTGGGTGCAGACGAGAGAAGGCCGCGAGCGCTTCATCGGTCATACGCTGGAGTGCGTCAAGTGTGACGAAGATAGAGCGCCCAACTCCCAGATACGCGCGAGATGATGGTCGTCGTGCTCGGCAACAAAATACAAATGATCCACGAGCCGCATCGGCGTCTGCAGGCGCGGGTGCGGAATGGACCGGACAAATAGTGATGCGTCCAATTCATCCACACGCTTCAGCAGCCCTTCTCTTGCAGCTCGAAACTCAGTCAAAATCTGTTCCAGCGGGCGCACGTTGTGGTTTGCTTCGTCGGTTTTTCGATTGGTCAAGTCCGCCACGGTGAGTTGACTGGCGCCTATCACGTAATCGTCCACTCGCGCCAGCCATAGCGGTTCGAGGTCAAGCAAGTGACCGGCGTGTTCCTGAGCCGACCACTTTTCTCGCGCTTTTTCGGTGAGAATTTTGTGAGAACGGCCCCGAAGCATCTCTTCGAGTCTGGCCGGCGTGCCGCGCAGGCGTGCGAGCAGATTCGGAAGCAGCTCTACCGGAAACGAAAATTCAAACTTGCGGTCAAACCAGATTGACACCTGACTCATCAATTCATAATAAAGACAGAGTCAATCACTATGGGAGCGAGCACGAAGGTCTCAAGCATCATTCAGGCGCCGCGCAAAGTTATATACCAAGCGTTCCTCAACCCCGACGCGCTGGCCGCATGGCGAGCCCCGAAAAACATGAAGGCTCGCGTGCATGAGTTCGACGCACGCGAAGGCGGAGCATACCGAATGTCCCTCACCTACACGGAACCGAAGAATTCGCCGGGCGGCAAGACTTCCGAAGACACGGATACATTCCAAGGCAAATTCATTGAGTTGGTTCCGTACGAGAAGATCGTGGAACTTATTGAGTTCGAATCGCGCGACGCGAGATTTGCCGGCGAGATGACAATGACGACAAGCTTCACCGAAGTCGAGGCAGGAACTGAAGTCACGGTGCTTTGTGAGAATCTGCCAACAGGCATTCGACCCGAGGACAATGAACTAGGCTGTAGATCATCCCTGCAGAACTTGGCTAGGTTCGTCGAATAGCTGAACATCAGATCAAGCCACACGCATAAGAATAAAGGTCAGATCGTCGTGCTGCGGGGCGTCGGACATCCAAGTTTTTAATTCGTCCAAAATCTTTGCGGCCATGTCTTGAATCGGGAGCGCGGCAGCGCGGCGCAGTAGGTCTTTTAAAGGTTCTTCGTCGAATTCTTCTTGCTGGGGGTTGTGCGCTTCGGTGACGCCGTCGCTAAACGCCAGCAGTACATCGCCCGATTGGAGTTGGATTTCGGTCTCTTCGTAGGCGGCCTGGGCGAACATGCCGATGATCATGCCTCCGTTTTTGAGCTCTTCGAGCTGGCCATTTTGGCGCAGCAGAAAGGGCGGGTTGTGGCCGGCGTTGACGTAGCGCAAGGTGCAGCGCTTTTCGTCGAATTGAGAATAGAAGAATGTTGCGTAGCCATTTACGCCCGTAGAACGATGCAGGAGCCGGTTCATTTTCGCCGCCAAGTCCGCCAGAGAAATACCATCGGTACTCGCCAAGCTGCGTAAAGATGCTTGCACGATGGACATAATGAGCGCGGCGGCGATGCCTTTGCCTGCCACGTCCGCCAGTGCGATGCCGATTTGCTGGTTACCGAGATCCAGAAAATCGTAATAGTCGCCGCCTACTCCGCGCGCGGGCATGCAGATGCCGGTGAGTTGGAGGCCGGCAGTGCGGAACGGGCTCTCAGGGAATAGGCGCTTTTGGACTTCGGTGGCCAATGCCAGTTCGCGGCGGAGACGTTCCTGATCCACGATGCGCGCGCTGAGGCGGCTATTTTCGAGCAGCAGCGCGAATTCGGCCGCGGCGCTGCGCACTACGGTTCGTTCGGCTCCGCTATAGGAATTGCGGTGGAGCGGCGCGGAGAGGACCAAGATCCCGATGATTCCGGATTTCGATAACAGAGGCGCGGCGAGGGCCGTATCCATCTGTTCAAGAGTGGTCAATTCCGGCAGGTGTTCCGGCGCTTGTTCCTGCGACCATTTACTCCAGCCGGCGAGATCCGCGCGCGAAAGTGGAAGCGCGGACGAGTAGTGGCGCAGGCGGTTTAATAGGAGGCTATTGGCCGGTAACGCAAATCCCTCCGTTAGAAAAGGTTGATCTTGGTCAATGCGCGTAAGGAGGAATGCGCCCGATGCTTTTACTTGTTCGCGCAAGGTTTGCAGGGCGGCTTCGATGGCTTCCGTAAACGATTCGGCGTTGCGGCTGGCGTCGGCGATGGCTGCCAGCATTTCGGTTCCACTGACGCCGGAGGGAGGTTCGTGCGAGGGCAAAACGAATTCCGAGACGCGCTCAGTCAAAATGCGGTAATTTTGGTGGAAACTGGCCCAGCTCAGATGCAGGTCGCCGCGAATGGCTACCATGGGCGGCAAAGTGGTGGTGCGCCAAGCGGGGAACCAGCAGGCGAAGAAAGTGCACGCGGTGATGAGAACGGCCGCCAGCAGCAAGGCGGGAAAAACTTCGGGAAGGTTGGTGGCTATGAGTTTGGAGCGCGTGAAGGCCCAAACAAGAACCAGACCGATTGCGATACCGACGGCGGACATTCTCAAGCCGCTTCCGAGGACCAGGTTGAGTAAGTCTCTAGGCGTTGCACCAACGGCCATGCGTGTTCCCATTTCCCGCACACGCTGGCGAACAGTGTAGGAAACGACGCCGTAGATGCCGAGAATGGCTAGCAGCAAGGCGGAGAGTCCGAAGAAGTTCACCATCAGCATTTCGAGCCGTCTTCCCGAGACGGAATGTCTCAAGATTTCTGGCATGGTCCGTATATCAAAAATCGACTGATCTGGATCGACTCGCTGTACGGCTTCGCGCACTGCGGGCGTGAGCGTTTCCAGGCTAAGAGGCGAACGAATGGCCCAGGCGAAACCAGTCGGGCTGACGCAGCGATAAGACAAGTAGAATTCGGGCTGCGGCCGCTCGGCGACACCTGCATTGCGCACGTCGCCCACGACTCCGACGACTTGGAAGCGCTTCTGTTTCCAGGAGAAAATGCGGACGAAGGCGCCCACTGGGTCGCTTTGGGGCCAATAGAGCTTCTGCAAGGTCTGGTTGATGAGTACAGGCATTAAATCCGCTTCCTTGTCGTTTTCCGTGAAGAAGCGCCCTTGCAAGAGGGGAATTTTCATCGCTTGAAAATAGCTGGGACTAATGAAACGCATTTCGATGGATACACTGTGCGCTACATCGGGAACCGGCCGGCCTTCGACGTTTACAAAGGTATTGTTGCCCGTCCTTACAATCGGCATTAGATCGATAAACCCTGCCTTTTCTATGCCTGGAGTGCGTTGTATTTCCTCTAATAGCTGCGTCTCATAGGCGATGCGCTTTTCGTCAGTCGGGTATTTCGCGACGGGCACAAAAGCATGCATGACGATCAGGTTCTTTGGATCGAATCCTGGATTGAGACCGTAGAGATTTTGCAGGTCTGAAAAAATCAGCGCACCGGTCGCCAGTAAAGAAAAGGTAAGCGCGACTTGAGTGACTACAAACGCATTCAATAGCTTTTGGCTTCCCGCGCCAACCGACGCGCGAGTGCCCTCAGAAAGAACGTCATTCGGCGCAATATGGCGAGCTTGCCATAGCGGCCAAATACTAAAGAAAACACCGCACGCAACGGCCGACAGGAGAGCAAACCCGAGCACTTGCCAGTTTGCGGCAATCTGGCCGGAGCGCGGTATTTGATCGGCTGCAATGGACACGACGATCCGTACCAAGGCAAGACTTAACAATGTCCCTAGGCAGGCTCCGGCAAGTGAGAGCAAGAGTCCTTCGAAAAAATAATGCCAGCCCAACTGCCAATTGGACGCGCCTAATGCAACGCGCACGGCGGTTTCCCTGGCGCGCGCGACGGAACGGGCTAGCAAAAGACTTGCCACGTTGGCGCAGGTAATCAAAAAAAGCGCCACGGCTGATCCCAGTAGCAGAAGAAGGCCGGGCCGGATCTCTCGCGTGACCCATTCCACGTCCGGCGTCAACGTGACGATCTCGGGTTCGGCCGCGGCTGGATATTGACGTAGCAGGCCGACCTGGATACGATTGAAGTCCTGCTCTGCTTGCTGCCGCGAGACGCCGGGTTTCAGT
Organism: Bryobacteraceae bacterium; assembly: GCA_036488895.1. GTDB lineage: Bacteria > Acidobacteriota > Terriglobia > Bryobacterales > Bryobacteraceae > Bog-105. The sequence goes on from DASXGT010000194.1 coordinate 5,456, forward strand.
TTGGCGTCGCAGCGGAGGTAGTGATACTCGCGGTATTTCTTCTGGTTGTCGTCTGGATTCAGCGGTGTCCAGACCTCATTGTCCGCGTGGTCAAGCGGATAGCGGAACCAGCTTGGCATGACGCCGGTGACGGTGAATTGTGCGCCATTCATGGTGAGCGTTTTGCCCACAATATTGGGATCGGAGCCAATGCGCCTCCATAGCGATTCGGAGATGACTGCCGCGTGTATTCCGGCCGGTTCCTTTTCGGTTTCTTCGTACCAGCGGCCGAGCAGTGGCTTTATTCCGAAAGAATGTGCGAGGGACGCGGAAAGTTGCGTGCCGATCACATGCAGGGCGTGACGATTAAACGTTACATTGACGCTGCCGGTAGCGCTACATCCGAATACTTCCACGGTTTGCGCCTGCTTGGCAATGTCGAGATAGTCGCTGTAGGAAACAGAGGCAAATAGATCCGGATGAGTACGCCACGCCCCAAAATAAGAGTAATAGCGTTCGGCGTTGGCATAGGGTAGCGGCTTCAGAAGGACGGATTGGATGACCGTGAAGATGGCAGTGGTGGAACCGATGCCGATGGCTAGCGCGGCGACAGCCAATAAAGCGACACTTTTGGCGTTCTTCCAAGAGTGCAGTGCTTGCAGGAAGGAAGAACGCATAGAGTTACTTTACTAGGAGAGCTGGGAAGGCCACTCGCTTACGGTCACGGTTCGATAAGCGGTTGAATCTGATGAAATGATTGATTGCCGGTCTAGCGGCGCGGGTGTTTCTTGGCTGACTGGGCGGGCTCGCGCGGAGTGCTAGAGCCGATCTTGCTCAAGATGCGATCGTGAATCCAATGTTCGTCCCACCATTCCTTGGGGTCCACTTGATAGCCGCCGATGAGCATGCTGAAGTGCACGTGATCGCCGAAGGCCATGCCGGTTGAGCCGCTGATGCCGATCTGTTGCTGTTTCGTCACCGTATCGCCGACCTTCACCAGAATTCGGCTCATGTGGCCATACAGGCTTTGCAGCGAATAGCCATGATCGATGATGACGCAGTTCCCATAAATGCCGAGCCGGTCCGCGTAGATCACTTTGCCTGAGTTGGCGGCTTTCACCGGAGTATGGGCGGTTTGGGCCAGATCATAGCCCAAGTGGACCTGCTCGTCGATCTTCTTTCCTTTATAGAAATAGCTGCGGCGATCGGCGAAGAAAGACTCGCGCGTACCTTTTACGGGGACGAATGGGCCAGACCAAAGAATTTGCTTTTCGGTGTGGGTCCTCAGCTCGTAGATTTGTTGGGTGTTGGCTCGACGCAGCTCGCGGTTGAGCTTGACGAAACGCTCGGCCAGGCTGCCGGAGCCGTCGGGGTCCAGATCAGCGACTACTTTACGAAGATTTTCATCGGTGACATTAATGTCGCTGGAGCGGAACTTTTTGGGGAAGAGTTTTACGGAAAACGGACTGGTCGCTTCCGTGCCTGCGCTATTGCGCGCAAAGGCCAGCGGAATGGTATCGGGCGAAACATCCCAGGAAAACGGAAATAGGGAGAAACGGTGATTGCTGTGATCGGGCTGGCCCGGCATGGGAAAAGAGTCCACCGAGTAGTTCGCCACTTTTACGCCTGCTTCGGTCCAATTGCCGCCTAAGTCGAGAACGACCAGCTCGGCGCCGCCTTGATTGATGTAGTGCTGGAGGCCGTCGGTAGCAATCGTGGGCGGCTTGAGAACCACCTGAATATCCAGCGTGAGCGTTGTGGCAGCGCCGCGAAAATCGTTGCTTTTAGCTGTGAGCAGCAGCTTGGCGGGGCCTTCCTGGAGGAAAGGCGCCAGCTTTTTGCCCGCGCTAAACGTGTAAATGCGGGATGGCTGAGGCGAAGCCGTACTGTCTTCATAAACCAACTGGCTGTTGTTACCCTGCTCAACGGCGGCGGTGAAAGCTTTGACGCCAGCGGGATCGTCCACTTCGGCGCTGATGCTGGTGGCGGCGCCCATGGCAGGCGCGGGTTTGGCGAGTTTGATCTCGGCCTCTTTGCCAGAGAAGAAGAGCACGCCGAAGACAAGCAGCGCCAGCACTCCGAGAACTATCAATATTCGTTTCAACATTAGAGAGTAACTTATGTTTCGACCACCCTGCGACCGTCAATCTGGTAATTTCCGCGCGCGATCCAGGCGATAGCTTCGGAATAAATGCGATGTTCTTCAAGCAGTATGCGTGTTGAAAGCGTTTCCACGGTATCGGCAGCCAGCACCGGGACGGGAGCTTGTAACAGAATCGGTCCGCTATCCAGGTTCTCATCTACAAAGTGGACGGTGCAGCCAGTTACTCTCACGCCATAAGCAAGAGCCTGATGCTGGGCGTCCAATCCAGGAAAGGCGGGGAGGAGCGAAGGATGGATATTTAGGATGCGCTGGGGAAATTGCGAAACGAACCCACCGCTCAGGAGCCGCATGTAACCGGCCAGGCAGACCAGATTTACACCGTGACTCTTTAATAAGTCAACGACTTGCGCGTCAAACTGAGCGCGATCACGGCCGGCGGACTCGATGCAGCCGGAGGGAAGGCCCAGCTCGCGGGCGAGAGCCAAGCCGGGCGCTTGGGGCTTATTTGAAAAAACGAACCCAATTTCGCAGTTCAGACGGCCGCTTAAGATGTTGTGGGCAATGGCTTCGAAATTCGATCCTCGGCCAGATAGAAGAATGCCCAGCCGGGGCTTAGGCACGAGGCTCACAGATAGACGACCTTGGGTTGTTTGCTGTTTTTTTGCTCGGTGACTTGACCGATTTTGTAAAATGGCTCACCCATTTTTTTAAGGATTTGCGAAACGAAGCCAAGCTTCCTTTCGGCAACCACCAGCACCATGCCGACGCCGAGGTTGAAGGTGCGGCGGAAATCGTCCTCAGGAATGTTGCCGATGCGCCTCAGCAAATCGAAGATAGGTTGGTTTGGCCAGGAGCGGCCGTCGATCTGTGCGGCTGTGCCGCGGGGAAGGATGCGCGGCACGTTGTCGGTGAGGCCGCCGCCGGTGATATGCGCCGCGCCTTTCAGATACTTGGCTTTGTGCAGCGCCTGAATCGGTTTGAGATAAGAACGGTGGATTTTAAGCAGCTCTTCCGCCAGGCTGCCGGTGAGCTCAGCCACGCGGGCGTCAAGGGTGAGGCCGCCGAGGTCAAACAGCAGCTTACGGGCGAGCGAGTATCCATTGGTATGAAGGCCTTGCGACGGCAGGCCGAGGAGGACGTCTCCAGGCTCGATGTCTGCGCCGGTCAGCATGCGCTTGCGCTCCACCGCTCCGACGATGAAGCCGGCTAGATCATATTCTCCGGCGGCGTACATGCCGGGCATTTCCGCTGTTTCACCGCCGATGAGCGCGCAGCCGTTGCGTTTGCAGCCGCGCGCGATGCCGCCGACGACGCTGCCGCAGATGGCTGCATCGAGCCTGCCGACGGCGAAGTAATCGAGAAAGAACAGTGGCTTGGCGCCCTGCACGGCAATGTCGTTGACGCAGTGGTTGACCAAGTCTTCGCCGATGGTGTCATGACGGCCGGTGGCGAAGGCGATTTTGAGTTTGGTGCCGACGCCGTCGGCTGAGCTGACGAGTACGGGATCGCGCCAGCCTTTAAGAGAAAAGCCGGCGCCGAAACTGCCGATGGAGGTAAGAACTTCCGGGACAAGCGTGCGCGCGGCGTGACGTTTGATGAGTAGGACCGCTCGATCGGCTTCGTCAATATCGACGCCCGCGTCGCGGTAGGTGGTTGGTTTGGTCACTGAAGAAATAAGTTTAGCGAATGCAGACAGGTAAAAAATCGGTCAATTGCACTCTGAGTTCAGGATATATGCTGAAGCGTGCGGATCGGCATTCATTGTTCCACGGCGGGGTCGCTGGAACGCGCCGCCGTCAAGGCGCATGAGCTGGGGGCCAATACCTTGCAGATTTTTTCTGCCAGTCCGCGGATGTGGAAGGCCAAGCGGCCGGATCCAGAGCAGATCAAACTGCTGGCACGGGAACGCGCCGCGCATGATCTGACTCCGTTGGTGATTCACGACAGTTACCTGATCAATCTGGCAGCGCCGCCGTCCGTCATCCGCGAGAATTCGATTAATGCGTTTCGAGGCGAAATCGAACGGGCGCTGTTGATTGGGGCCGAGTATCTGGTGGCGCATCCGGGCAACTATAAAGGGCTGACGGCGGACCAGGGCATACTGAACGTGGCGGAGGCGCTGGCGCTAGTGTGGCACAACGTGGACCCGGCCCTCAAGAAGAACCCGAAGCTGAGTATTCTGCTCGAAAATACAGCCGGCGCGGGTGCGCAGTTGGGCGGGAAATTGGAGGAGTTAGCCACCATCCGGCATTTGGCCACGCCGTATGTGGATATTCCCATTGGCTATTGCCTGGACACTTGCCATTGTTATGTGTTCGGCTTCGACTTAGCAAGTGAGGCCGGTCTGGCCACGTTGGTGAAGACAGCCGACGAAACTTTGGGGTTGGAAAATGTTCCGGTGATCCACTCGAATGATGCCAAAACTCCGCTGAACTCGCATTTAGACCGGCACGCCAACATAGGCGCTGGTTATATTGGATTAGAAGGCTTTCGGCGCATTTTGAACCATCCGAAACTGCGCGGGAAGGCCTTTATCTTGGAGACTCCCGTCGATACACCTGGGGACGATCTTCGTAATGTCAGGGCATTGAAGGAGTTGGTATCCCCGAAAAAGCGTTCGACCATAAAGAAATTGAGCCCAAGTGGCGTGAGCGCTGGGCCGCCGATGAATCGCTCTACGTAGCAGACTCGCCGGAGAAGCCGAAGTACTACGTGCTGGAGATGCTGCCGTATCCGAGCGGCGCGCTGCACATGGGGCACGTGCGTAATTACTCCATCGGCGATGCACTGGCTCGCTATATGTGGATGCGCGGCTATAACGTGCTGCATCCGATGGGTTGGGATGCGTTTGGGATGCCGGCCGAGAATGCGGCGCTGAAGCGCGGCTTGCATCCGCGCGATTGGACCCGCAGCAACATTGCTTTCATGAAGGCGCAGATGCTGCGCATGGGCTTCGCGATCGATTGGAAGCGCGAGATCTCCACCTGCGAGCCGGAATATTACCGCTGGAACCAATGGTTTTTTCTGAAGATGTTTGAGCGCGGGCTGGCGTACCGCAAGCAGGCGCTGCTGAACTGGTGTTCGGAGTGCGGCACGGTTCTGGCGAATGAACAAGTGGTGAACGGCTGCTGCTGGCGGCATGAAAC
>DASXGT010000163.1:0-18476 GCA_036488895.1 Bryobacteraceae bacterium
CGATCCGTTACCGTGATGATCTTATTCGTCATGTGGCCGCCGCCGCTCCATCCCATCTTCACCATGCGATCAGGATCGGCGATTCCGGCGTTAACCAGATAGTCAACACCCGCCAGCACGTCCAAATGGGCATTCTTAAAATAGTGGCCCACCATATCGCGGAGAAAATCATCGCCGTAGCCCGTGCTCCCGCGATAATTGGGCTGCAGCACCGCGTAACCCTTGGCCGTGAGAACCGCTACGTAATTCTGAGCGCCACCGAGGCCATATTTATCGGACGCCTGCGGGCCGCCGTGTGTCTGCACCGCCAGAGGATAACGTTTTCCTTTCTCATAATCGATCGGGTAGTACAGCAATCCTTCGACGGTGACGCCATCCGCGCCCTTCCAACTGATCTTCTCCTGGCGAGGCAGTTTGAACTCATGCTGCACATAATCATCGACAGACGTTACTTTATGAGGTGCCGATCCGCCATCGGTGCTAACCCATACTTCCCCGGGAGCCATGGATTCAGTTGCGGTATAAACCTGCGCATTCGCGGTGGTGGACATCGTCCATCCATTAATCGTGTGCGTCCCGCTAGTCATTTGCTCCGGTTTCGGCGATTGCACGTTTACCTTAAACAACTCAGTATGCACGCCCATGTTGGCCAGGAAATGGATTGATTTTCCATCTTTCGACCACTGGGCGCGTTCTACCTCATAGGGCAGATCGGGCATCAGTACGCGCGCCGTGCCGCCTTCAGAGGGCGCAATGAAGATCTTGCGGTTGTAATAAGTATCAAAACTCTGATTCGCTTGCGAGAGAAACAGAACCTGCGAGCCATCGGGCGAAAGCATCGGCCCGCTCTCCGGCACTTGATTTTTGGTAATCTGATGCTCATTCGCGCCGCTTACATCGCTTATCCACACTTCGCTGCGATCAGTATCTTCCAGCAACGGCGATGGAGAGCGAATGAGCGCGATCTTTTTTCCGTCCTCAGATAGCTCATAAGACATAACGGAATAATCGCCGCGCGTGAGACGATGCTCTTTCTTCCTCGCAACATCCACGCTCCACAGGTGCAGTTGTTGATAATCTTCATCAAACCGGATTACATCGTCTTTCAGCTTTTCCCGCTTCTTCTGTTCTTCCGGTTTAGGATCGGCCGAGCGGAAATAAATCGTTGAGCCATCCGGCGACCAGGTTGGGTTGGTGACCGCCGTGGCGTGCGCCGTAAGCGCCACTCCTTCACCGCCGTTTGCCGGCATCAAGAAAAGCTGATTCACCGCCTCCGGTTCAATTCCGCGCTTGGCGACAAAAGCGATTGTCTTACCATCCGGCGACCAGAGCGGACTATTCTCCCCATTGACTCCCGCAGTCATTTGCGTTAATCCGGAGCCATCGGCGTTGACTCTCCATATATGCTGAATGCGCCGGTCCAGCTTCCAATTCGCCCGGGATTCAACAAAAACGATCTGTTTGCCATCCGGCGAAATATGTGGGTCGGCCACCAGGGGCATATTAATGATGTCTAAAAGCGTCATCGGCCGCGGTTCGGCGCGCAACGGCGCAATGGCCGGTAGGACCGCCAGGAAGCACGCGAGAAATCGTGCGCTGTTCATTTAAAATCTCCTATTTGTCCATCTCGGTTGCGACAAGGAATTGCCGAGCTAAGTGTGTGTTGAGCGAGTATAGAACGAACCTCAGCATTTTTACAACAAAGCCCTTACATAATGGACACCAAGAGGAAGAGCTTACTGCTTCGGCGAACCGGGATTCTGTTTCTGCCGCGCCCACTCAGTTCGAAAGTCAGCTTCCTTCGACGCGATGTAAGACTTGTAGCCATCCGGATCGATAAACGGATTCCCGCCGCTTTGCATTTTTTCGTATTTGGCTTTCAGTCCGAAGTAGGCGCCGTGCGCTCCCAGGAAAATGTCACACGGAAGGCTCTTCAGGACTGCAAACGTTTTTACGTAATCTTCCGCAATTTGCGGATATTTCTTGTTGCCCACCAGATAATATCCGGGATTCACATTGGGGCTTCCGATGATCACGACGTTCAGATTGCGGCCGTTTTCCCGCAGTTGCGTGGTCCACGTAGTGCAGCCTTTAGTGTGGCCAGGCGTGAGATGCGCCACCCACTTTGAACCGCCGAGTTCCACCACATCCCCGTCGTGTAGAACGCGGTCCACATGCGCTCCGGGACGCCCTTTAGCGGTGCTCTCCACTTCGGGAACGTCAGCGTCCATGACCATCAGCCGTGCTCCGGTTTCTTTCTTAATGACGCCCACCGCCGCATCGTGATCCCCGTGCGCATGGCTGATCAGAATAATTTTAATGTCGCTGTATTTAAAGCCAAGCTGCGTGATGCTTTTCTTGATAAGGGGCACATCTTGTTCGAAGTTTGAATTGATCAAGATATTTCCCTGAGGCGTGTGGATCAAGTACACGGCCAGATCGGCGGTGCCGACGTAATAAAGGTTCCCGGCAATTTTGAACGCGGGAAACCCTTGATGCCAATCCGGGTTGGCCTGGCCAAGCAGAAGAGCCGAACAGGCGAAAATGGAAAGAATAAGGCGTCGCAGCATATATAGGTTAATTCCGTTCCATCATCATATGACGATGGTGTGGGGTGACGTCAGGCTATCATTGGTAGCCACGCCCAGCCAGACGCTGGGCCATCAGTTTCCACGTCGAGCCTGCTGATTGGCTGAAGGAAACGACATGCAGATCCGGCTCGGCTACGAATTAATCTATAACTTTCCGCAACCGACGCCAATGATCCTGGCGTTGAACATCCATTATTCGCGCGCCTCTGACATCATCGTTCCCGATTATTTGACTACCGATCCGCCGGTACGCATCGGAGGGTATCGCGATGGCTTCGGTAACTGGTGCACCCGGGTCTTGGCGCCCAGCGGACGCATCCGCATCAAAACCGACGCGCTTATCCGCGATAGTGGCCAACCGGATGAAGTCCTTCGCCACGCCCAACAGCACGCGGTGCAGGATCTGCCCGAAGAAACATTGGTTTTCCTGCTGGGTAGCCGGTATTGCGAAACGGATCTGCTGTCTCAGATAGCTTGGGATCTGTTCGGGCAATCACAGCTTGGTTGGGCGCGGGTACAGGCAATCTGCGATTATGTGCACAACCGGATCGCGTTCGATTATCAACAAGCGCGGGCCACTCGGACAGCCTGGGAGGCATTTCATGAGCGCACCGGCGTCTGCCGCGACTACGCACACCTAGCTATTGCCTTTTGCCGTTGCCTGAATATTCCGGCGCGCTATTGCACGGGTTACCTGGGCGATATGGGAACGTCGCCGCCCTATGGAGTGGGGGATTTTGCGGCGTGGTTTGAAGCCTATATTGGAGGTGCCTGGCACCTCTTTGACGCGCGCAACAACGTGCCGCGCATCGGACGCGTCCTGATGGCGCAAGGCCGGGATGCATCGGACGTCGCAATCGCGACAACCTTTGGACCGAATACGCTGGAGAGCTTTAAAGTATGGGCTGATGAGGTGAGTTAAGGGCGTAGCTTGATCGGCCCATTCCGGATCGCATATATTACAGCTAATCGAATGAAATATTTGCTCCGGTCTAGCAACCTCGTAAAATGTACCGTTAAGCGAGCACTAGGAAACCGTGGAACAGCCGTTGCGGCAATTCTAGGCGTCCTGCCCATACTTTTTTTATCAAACGGACGCGGGCTCTCCCAACCCGCGCCAACTCCGCTCGATTACGATCATGACGTCCATTTGATCCTGGCAAATCACTGTTTGACATGCCATAGCGCTGAGAAACGTTCCGGGGGACTTTCGCTCGCGGCTTACGAAGACATTATTAATGGCGGTCGCTCTGGCGCCGCACTCAAGCCCGGGCACAGCGCCGATAGCCTGATCGTTCAACGCCTCATGGGACAGGTTCAGCCCCGAATGCCGTTTGGCAAAGATCCGCTGAACGAAAAGGAAATCGCAACCATCAAGCAGTGGATTGATCAGGGAGCACGATCCGCCCCAGGCGCGGCGCCGGCCAAGGCAAAGTGGGAGCCGCCCCTCACGCTGACCGCTCCACCGCTTCCCGCTTCGCCGTGGAAAACCTGGCAAGATCCGATTGACCGGTTCACCGCAAATTATCTCGCGAAACAAGGTGTTTCCGAACCCTCCCTGATTAGCGATGCGGAATTTGCGCGCCGGGCCTATTTGGACATATGGGGCCTGTTACCGGAACCGGATCAGTTGCGTGCTTTTGTGAGCGAAAAAAGCACGGACAAACGCAAGCGCCTAGCGGCCGCGTTGCTTGAAGACAACACCAAATACTCGGAAAACTGGATCTCTTTCTGGAACGATCTGCTCCGTAACGATGAAGGCGTGGCTTACTATTCGGAAACCGCCGCGCGAAAAAGCATTACGCCGTGGCTGTTGAACGCGCTTCAGAAAAATACTCCCTATAACCAGTGGGTAGCCGAACTGCTGAATCCATCGAAAACAACGGACCCGGATGGATTTCTAATTGGCGTGAATTGGCGCGGCACGGTAAGCGCCAGCCAAACGCCCGCGCTGCAGGCCGCGCAGAATACCGCCCAAATATTTCTTGGTATCAATCTGAAGTGCAATTCCTGCCATGACAGTTTTATCAGCCGATGGAAACTGAAAGACGCCTACGCGCTGGCGAGCTACTTTTCGTCCGAGGACAAGCTTCAACTTTATCGTTGCGATGTGGCGCAGAACCAGTTCGCAACTGCTGCGTTTCTTTATCCAACGCTGAACCGGACACCGCCTTCCGATAGCATCACGGACCGGCGCGCTGCCGCTGCGGCGATTTTTACCGACCCGCGCAACGGCAGAATGCCGCGCACCCTGGTGAATCGCGTGTGGCAAAAGCTGATGGGACGCGGCTTCGTGGAAGACGTGGACGACATGGATGGTGAGCCGTGGAGCCCGGAATTGCTGGATTGGCTTGCGAGTGATTTCGTGTCAAGCGGCTTTGATATAAAGCACCTGGTTGCGACTATGATCGGCTCGCGCACGTATCAACTTCCGGCGGTTGCCCGGAAGGCTGCCCCAGGCAAAGACTACACGTTTCGAGGTCCTGAAGCGCGCCGCCTGACAGCCGAAGAATTTGCAGACGCGGTAGCTTCCATCACGGGAGATTGGCATGTCTTGCCGCCCGCCGGAGCGAAAGGCCCCACCATCCCAGCCGGAAATTATTCGCGTGAATGGAGGATTGCCGGTGGCAGTTTGACGCGCGCGCTGGGGCGTCCCATTCGGGATCAAGTATTTTCCACACGAGATACCCAAGCCACCACCATTCAAGCCCTGGAACTAGTGAACGGCGAAAGTTTGACGCATTGGTTGTGGCGCGGCTCGCGGAAGATGCTGGGCGATCTTCCTGCTGAGCCCGCGAGCCTATTAAGCCAGCAAGTGAATAGCGGAGCCCGCGGCGCGCCGCCAGGTCCATTCGACATCGACGTTTCTAAATCGCGAAAGCTTTATTTGATCGTGCAGGATGCTCTTTCCACTGCGCCCGATAAAGCCACGCCGTTATGGCTTAAGGCCTCGTTTATTGGTCCGAATGGAGAGACACCGCTTTCGGCTCTGAAGCCCTCGGATAATACAGGCTTTCGTGAAGGTGGCGCGCCGATTGCCGATGCGCTGCGCGTCAAATTTCCTTCAGTCCTGGTTTACGATATCGGAGGACGAGGCTTTACGCGTTTCCGTGGCGCGCCGGGAATCGAAGACGTGCCGCTAGTTCAGGGCGAGAATATACAAGCCAGATTTTTCGTATTCGACCAAAAGCCGAGCATGGACCGGCTGGTGCCGCCTAACCCGACGACGCCATTTCCGGAACTGCCGGTGCTGAAAACGGTCCCACAGGTGATTGACCGGGTTTACTGGTATGCTTTGGGCCGGGCGCCCTCTGCCGCGGAGCGCCACATCGCGGAGACTGCTCTGAGCGATTCGTCGAATCCGAACCGGCCTTCACCCGATGGGCTTGCGGATCTGCTGTGGGCAGTCTTGATGACTCCCGAGTTCCAGATGATCCGCTGATACATGTAATGAGAATTTTATGAATTTTGAACTGACCGCCGAAGAAAGAAAAATTGCCGCCAAGATCGGTCGCCGGGGCTTCATGGGCCTGGGGGTCACGGCCGCGGGTATGCTTGCTTCACTGGTTGGCCGCGAGCCGAAGGTGGTGCAAGCCGCCTCAGTCAACGCTACCGCCGATTCAATCATCGTGCTTTGGATGGCGGGAGGAATGGCGCAAACGGAGACATTTGATCCGAAGACATACACGCCGTTTTCCCCCGGCGTGCGTACTGAGCGGGTGCTCAGCACATTTCCCGCCATTGATACCGTTGTCGATAACATCAAAATCTCTCAGGGATTGGAGAACGTCGCGAAAGTAATGGATCGCGGCGCCTTGATCCGCACTTTCCAAGGTGCGGACCTTGGATTCATTCTCCACTCGCGCCATCAGTTCCATTGGCACACCGGCTACGTACCACCGCAGCCGATGGCGGTTCCACATATTGGGGCGATTGTCGCCAAGACCTTGGGACCTAAAAATCCCACTGTGCCTCCGTTCATTGCAATAGGCCAGAACATGGAGATTGGAGGCGAAAGCGCATCCATTAAGGCATTTCATACGGCGGGTTTTCTTGGTACGGAATACGGACCCTTTTTAATCGCGAACCCGGAAGATGCCGCCTCCGCCGTCCGGCCACCGGCAGACTTGGGTAGCGCGCGCTTCAAGACTCGCCGTAAACTCTATGAGCAAGTGCTGGCTCAGCAGCCCGTGTATCAATTTGCGGGCGATTTTCAACGAGAGTCGCTGCTGCGATCCATGGACTCCGCGGATCGGCTTTTGACATCGCCATCCGCGAAGGCATTCGATCTCTCGCTCGAGCCGAAGAAGAGCTTCGATATCTATAACACCAGCCGGTTTGGCCAAGGTTGCCTGCTGGCCCGCCGGTTAGTTGAAGCCGGTGCTCGCTATATCGAAGTAACCACCGAATACATTCCTTTCCGCTACTGGGATTCGCATCAAGACGGTCACGAGCGGGCCGTAATGATGAAGAAGACGGTTGATACCCCGCTGGCCCAGCTGATTCTCGATCTGGAGGAGCGCGGCCTGCTGAATCGCACGTTGGTGATTCTGGCAAGCGAGTTCGGACGGGATGCCATCACGGAAGGCAAAATCGGCAAGGAAGTGAAAGATCAGGCGAAAACTCCCGACGTGATGATGCTCCCTATGCATTACGGCATGCATCGTCATTTCACCGCTGCTGGCTCCGTGCTTCTATTTGGCGGCGGCGTGAAGAAGGGATACGTGTATGGGAAAACCGCCGACGAACGCCCCTGCACCACCATCGAGAATCCAGTTCCGGTGGAAGATCTGCACGCGACCATCTATCATGCCCTGGGAATCGCGCCGGACCAGTATTTCTTAAATGAGCGGCGGCCCGTTTATGTAACTAAGGATGGCAAGGGCAAGGTCATTCGCGATCTTTACGCGTAATACGCTAGCAAGGAGAATTTTTATGGAAATCACACGAAGAAAAATAATCGGCACCGGCCTCGCCGCGCCGCTCATTTTGGGGGCGCAAGACAAAGCCGGCACAAAGTTGCCTGTTCTCGGGGACGGCGCTTTCAAGTACGAATGCATCCACGATTGGGGCGAGCTTCCAAGCAATATCAAGTACGGAAACACGCATAATGTCGTGGAAGACGCGCAGGGTAATATCTACATTCATCACACGGTGTATGCCGACAGTGAAAGCCCTGACACGATGGTGGTGTTTGACAGCAAGGGCAAGTTCGTACGCTCGTGGGGCAAAGAGTTTCGCGGCGTCGCTCACGGCCTATGGCTGCGGAAAGAAGGCAGCCAGGAAGTCCTGTACCTCACCGTCAACGCCAGCAATCCCAAAATGCACCCGCAGCCCCAGATGGCGGCCGTCGTCATAAAGGCTACGCTCAAAGGCGAAATCATCTGGAAAATTCAAGGGCCGCCCGATGTGGAAGCCTATAAGCCCGGCGCGGATGGAACCCCTAAGTACAATCCTACAAACGTGGCCATCGCTCCGAACGACGACGTATATGTGGCCGACGGGTATGGTTCCTCTTACGTCAACCAATACAACAGCAAGGGCGAGCACATTCGCACCTTTGGCGGCCGCGGTTCGGAGCCGGGACAATTGAAGGAGCCGCATGGCATTTGGATGGACATGCGGACAGGTAGCCCCATCCTCACCGTCGCGGACCGCCGCAATGCGCGACTGCAGACATTCACGTTGGACGGGAAGCACATCGATTTCGTCAGCGGATTTCGGCTGCCTTGCCATTTTCACGAACAGAATGGCAACGTGGTGATTCCTGACCTGCAAGGCCGCGTCACGCTCATTGACAAAAATAACCAGATCATTGAGCATCTGGGCGACTCGAATGCCGCTTCAGGGACGAACCCGCTTCGAACCGAGAAGACCCGCGAACACTTCATACCTGGCCAATTCATTCAGCCGCACGGCGCTTGCTTTGATCACAATGGGAATATTTTCGTCGTGGAGTGGGTGGAAATCGGAAGAGTGACGAAGCTGCGCAAAGTCTAACTACTCTTGACAGGCACGGCGCCAAGGCCTAGCCCATCTAGGCCCGCCGTGTGAACGAACCCATCGCGCACCTTGAAAACTCCAGGAAAGCGGTCACGCCAACCCGCGTTGGCTGCCGGCACATACTGGCGTGCATTCGCTTCAATCGCTTTGACGGTAGGAACGTGCGCCGCAAGCGAAACAGACTGCAAGAGAGATTCGCCGGGACAGGTCAAATCCTGCACGCACAAAAATACTTTTTTCTTTTGGCCTAAAGCCGCCAGCAATAACGCTTGGCTCTGACATTTACAAGCCTTTAGCGCAGCCCCGGAGTAGCCCATTTCCAGGGCTTGCAGAAAGGCATCCTCGCCGGTGAGCGATTCATCGATTACCACCGGAACGAGCTTCGACGCGGCGTGCATATCGTTTTGCGGATTAGCTTTTAAATCGCGAGCAGTGGGCTGTTCAACATACTGGATCCGTTTAAATGTCTCCGGTGATTTCGCCTTCAGCTCCTGCAGAAAGCTCACCAGATAGTCGACATTTGGACATTTTTCATTGAAGTCAAGCGAATAGACATAGTCCGCCACTTTCCGTTCACGTTCGGTTTGCGCCGCGGCTTCGTTCACGCGGATGACCCGGTTCAAATCCCACTCGTGATCATCGCCATTCAACTTGATCTTGATGTGCGTGATGCCGTTGTAGCGTATCCACTCGGGCAGAGTCTCAGGCAGGCCGTCGTTAATCCGGTGTTCCACGTCCGCCGCCACAATTGGATCTACGGCGCTCACCAGGTGATACAACGGCATTTCCGGCTTTGCATTTGGCAGGATGTAGCGGTCCAGCGTTTCGCCGTGAAAATCCGGACCTAAGTAATAACCCAGATCGTGATGCAGATACTCCGGCCCAAGCGTCTCATAGCTGTTCTTCCCATGCAACTTGCCGTACGCATCGTGAACAGCGGCATCGAAGGGACTCGCTGTCACCAGCGTGCAGAGCTTTGGAATTGGTTGCGGCAGGCCCTTGGAAATGTCGGCTGCAGCCGCTAAGTATTGAGGCTCCAGGGAACGATTCAAGTCGATGGGGTGGCCCCATTCACGCTCTTCGCCCGTAAGCTTGGCTATCCGCGCGGACAGCGTCTTCATCGCGCTGAGCGTTTGGTCGTACGTCAACTTTTTAGATGGGAAAGACCAAACGTTTCCCAAGGGCATGGACCCATAGCCTTCAGCAGTCTTGCCGTTCCGGCTGCGAACTTTGCAGCGGACATTTTGAATGGTTACCCGGGTCACCACCGTTCCACCGAATTTCATGGGGGCACGATACTGATAGTCCTGATAAGAAGGCTCAACTTCAACAATCTGGATGTCCGTTAGTGCGGGCCCCGCGCAGATGGCCGGGAACGCGGCAAGCGAGCCAGCAATCGATTTCAGAACCGCGCGGCGGCTGAGCATAATTTCACCGCTTAGAGTATATCTTGCAAGCGCCCCATGGCTTGTACTGCTATTGACATCTAATCGGTTTTAGTCATACGTTAGGAGGCGTCTGCGAACTCGCCTTGGGAGGCGTTGTGACTGGGTCGTCTTTTCGCTCCGCTGCATTGTTTGTTTTCGTCTGCGCCGGCGTTGCCAGTGCGCAGATTTCAACCGCCACCCTGGAAGGAACCGTAACCGACCCATCCGGCGGCGTCGTTGCGGGCGCCACGGTCACAGCTAAGAACCTTGGCACTCAGGTGGCTCGCTCCGCCACAACCGGAAGCAGTGGCGAATACACAATCCCCAATCTGCCCGTGGCGCATTACTCGGTGACCGTTACCTTGGCGGGATTTAAGACATACAGCGTCTCGGATGTTGAACTCCAGGTCGCGCAACGTGCCGTTGTGAATGCAACCTTGGAAGTCGGCCGCGTCGATCAGGAGGTAACGGTCGGAGCCAGCGCGCCCATGGTTGAGACTTCGCAGGCTTCGGTGGGTCAAGTAGTGAATCCTTCGACGGTTGAATTAATGCCATTGAACGGCCGTAGCTTTTGGCAACTCACATCGTTGACGCCAGGCGCCACCTACACGCCAGGTGGCCAGGGTACGCGACTGAATGGCGCTTCGATTCGCTCTTCCGTCGTAAACGTCACCATCAATGGAACGGCTCCAAATCAAACCGGATGGTTCCTTGACGGATCTTTCATTACGGAAATGCAAACGGGCGGAACGCTGATTCAACCCACTGTGGACGCACTGCAGGAGTTCAAAGTAGAAAGCTCCAACATGTCCGCCGAATATGGCCACACGCCGAATGTGGTGAACGTTACCGTGAAGAGCGGAACCAACGGCTTTCACGGGACCGCCTTTGAATTTCTCCGAAACTCAGCCTTTGATGCAAAGAATTTTTTCTATGTCCCGCCGGCGGGTTCCAACGAAACGATTGAACCTTACCGCCGTAATCAATACGGCTTCGCGGTAGGCGGTCCGATTCGCCGTAACAAGACCTTCTTTTTTGCTGATTTCGAAAAAACGGGCTTTTTGCAGGGCCAAGATTTTAATAGCATCGTGCCAAGTTTGGCCGAGCGGGGCGGAAACTTTAGTCAGATCACGAAAAAAGTCCTCAATCCCACAAGTGGGTATCAGCCTTATGCCGGCAATATCATTCCCGTCACATCCTTTGCCCCGCAAGCACTATTCTTCTTGCCGTACATGCCGCTGCCGAACAGCATCCAAGGGTCGACCAACTACTCGGCTCTCACGAACAATCTGTTGCAGCATCAAATGCGCGGCGACGTGCGAATCGATCATCAGATTTCAAGCTCCACGCAGCTCACTGGACACTATTCCATCAACAACAACGATGAAAACGATCCGAATCCCTATCCGGCAATGGGCTCTTTCCCGCTTCATAGCCGCGCCCAGAACGCCAGCATCTCGTTGACCCATATTTTCAACACGAAATTATTAAATGAAGCGCGTGTTTCTTATTACCGGAGCTATTTCTACTTCGGCGGAACGCTGCAAGGCACGAACTTTAACCAGCTCGCCGGAGTACAAGGCTTCAACGATACAACCTCCGTCTATAGCTTCCCTCAGATCCCATTAACCGGATACTCCACCTTCACCGGTTCGCCCTCCGATCAGCGGCCCAAACAAAATCGCATCCGGAACCTGCAATACGCGGATAATGTCAGCTATACAGTCGGCCGCCACAGCATTAAAATCGGCGCGGAGCTACTACACCAGACCGCCGCTTTTATTAACGGCTCCAATTCGGTGGGAACCTTCAACTTCGTTGGCACATATACCGGTGACGCATTCGGGGATTTTCTCCTGGGCTACCCGGACAACGTCACGCGCGATTACTTCAAGCAATTAAACGGCGATTATCAAAGCTTCTGGGGCTTTTATGCGCAAGACAATTTCCGGCTCACTTCAAACTTCACGCTCGATCTGGGCGTCCGCCTCGATCTGAATGGTTTCTACAATGGCATTCGCGGCCAGAAGAGCGCATTTAATTTGACTACGGGAAAGCTGATCATCCCGTCTTCCATTGATCCGAATGTCCAGTCCTTGACACCCACGCTGCTGAATCTCTTTAGTGACCGCTTCTCTTACACCAGCGCCCTCGGGCTCCCAGACTCCATCCAGCCCGTCCAGAAGAATTGGGCGCCGCGCGTGGGCTTTGCCTGGACTCCATTTGGCGGAACAAAATTTGTCGTTCGCAGCGGTTTCGGAATTTTCTACGCGTTCCCGGATAGCAATACGATCAACAATACCGTCGCGACCGTGCCCTTCTTTGCCGCGACTACCTTGACTAATGACCGGCTACCGCTGGCGCCGACGCACACCTGGGGCGACTTCTTCCAGGGCCAGCCGAATGTGACTGCCAACACCAAAGGGGCAGTTTGTGCGTTCGGCTATGTCGCGCTTTCCTGCGCAACGCCGAACGTAGACTCCGGCGCCATCGTTTTCAAAAGCCAAGCCATCAACGAATGGAATTTTGCGGTGCAAGGCCAACTGACCAGTTCCACTTCGCTCGATGTCGCCTATGTCGGCAATAAGACGAGCCATCTGAATCAGAACCTGAGCATTAATGACCCGAACCCTGGCGCTGGTCAAATTCAAGCGCGACGCCCCTACGCGCAATGGGGCACCATTACCTATCCCGTGTTCTCAGAAAACGCAAATTACAACGCACTGCAAGTCAAATATGAATCACGCAACTGGCATGGCTTGAATACGCTGATTTCGTATACCTGGTCTAAGTGCATCGATTCCGGCAGTTTGCAAGGAGGCACAACCCTGCTCCTCTTGAACTCGAATCGCGGACCCTGTGATTACGACCTGCCTCAGACCTTTAGCGGCAGTTTCGATTATGGACTGCCGCTGGGCACTGGCAAGCAGTTTTTGAGCAATTCGAACCGCCTGATGAATGCGTTGGTAGGCGGCTGGGAAGCTACTGGCATTGTGACTGTCCGGTCTGGCATCCCCTTCACGCCGATTATTAACGGAGACGTCGCCAACACTGGAGTTACTAGCCAGCGCCCACAGGTTATCGGAGCTCCCACTTACGTCGGGCAACCCAACTGTTGGTTTTATGTCGCTGCAAATTCCGCGTGCACGGCGCTCGACCCCACGGGAACCAGTTCATTTGCTACGCCGGCAACTTACACGTATGGCAATGGGGGAAGAAACATACTGCGTGCCAACGGTATCAAGCAATTCGATTTCAGCTTACTCAAGACCATTTCCATCGATGAACTCAGGCGTCTCCAATTCAGAGCCGAAGTGTTCAACATTTTGAATCATCCGACGTTCTCCGCTCCTTCCGCCGCCATCAACAGTTCCTCGGGCGGCCAGGTAAGCAGCACACTAAACGCAGCCCGCATCCTTCAACTTGGGCTAAAATTTATCTTCTGACGGCTATATATATGTTGAACAGAAGAACATTTCTTGCTTCGAGCGCTGGGTTTTCCGTTCTGAGGGCAGCCCCAAGCGACACGATCCGGCTCGGCGTCATCGGAACGGGCGGCCGGGGAACCTTCGTGATGGAGGCTTTCAACCGTCATCCGGCCGTTCAGGTGGCAGCCGTATGCGATGTCTATGAACCGAATCTGGAGCGCGGAATCTCCGCCGCCTCAGCCAACGGCAAGCCGAAGCCCCGCGCTTACCGGCGCTATTCGGAATTGCTAAATGAGAAAGATATCGACGCAGTTCTCATCGCTACGCCGGAACATTGGCACCATCAAATGATTCTGGATGCTTTGGCCTCCGGGAAAGATATCTACGCGGAGAAGCCGCTATGCCATACGCCTGAGCAGGGGACCGAACTAGTTGCCGCTGAGCGAGGCTCCAAGCAAGTGATCCAATGCGGCATGCAGCGACGCAGTTACGATCTTTTTCTCGATGCTAAAAAGATCATGGACGGCGGATCCCTGGGCAAAGTGCGAATGGTTCGCTCCTGGTGGCTCAATAACTATCTTGGTTCCGGGAAAGTGACGGCGCTCGACGGAAAACTGGATTGGGATCAATGGCAGGGTCCCGCACCGAAAAGGCCGTTTGATCCTGACCGCTTCCGCAACTGGCGTTATTACAGCGACTATTCCGGAGGCGTAGTTGCCGATCAAGGCGCCCACGTCTTCGACGGAATTCATATGCTGATGGGTTCGGGGGCACCAGCCGTGGTTATCGCGTCGGCGGGTAAGCCGCACCGGCCCGGGTTTGACACTCCCGAATCCATGACGGTCGCGGCTCAATACGCTGAAGGCTACGGCGCGGTGTTCACCATCAACTACGCCGCAATGAAGTATCCGCCGCGGCGCGACCAGCTCAATCAATTCGACGGAGACGCTGCTCGATTGGACGTGGGGCGCGAAGATCTAAGCGTCTACGCGCAAGCCTCGGAAGAGAAACCTTCAACCGTTTACAAATCCGAGCGAGGGTTCGGCTATGCGACAGATTTGCACGTTGCGAATTTCGTCGAATGCGTCCATAGCCGCAAGAAAACAACCGCACCCATCGCACTCGCTTTTCAGGCGACGTTGGTTCTCCAAATGGCAAATTTATCAATGAAGCACGGCCGCCAGATTCGCTGGAATGCCACCTCTCAGAAAGTGGAAGTTTAATGGAAAGCTATCCAACCCTCAGTTCCCGCCGGGCGGTTCTGCAAACCGGAGCGGCGGCGCTTCTAGGCAGCACACTTTTGCAATCGGCCCCTCAGAATTCAACACCGGAAACCACTAAATTGAAAGTCGCCATTTTCTCCAAGCATCTTTTATTTCTGCAAGGCGCTCCGCTTGCGCAAGCGGCCGCTGACATGGGCTTTGACGGTATTGATCTGGCCGTCCGTAAAGGCGGCCACGTGGAACCCGCGCGGGTGAAGCAAGATCTGCCCGGTCTTGTCGCGCTGATTCGTCAACATGGGCTGGAAGTGCCCATGCTCACGACCGACATCGCCGATACCAGCACTCCGTTTGCGGAAGATATTATGCGCTGCATGGCGGAGTTGAATATCCATCACTACCGCTGGGGCGGTTTCAAGTACAACCACGATTCCTCCATACCAGCTCAACTAGACGCTCTCAAGCCGCGCGTGGCAAAGCTGGCCGAGTTGAATGCCCGTTACAAGGTGGGGGCGATGTATCACACCCATTCCGGGTTTGACTTGGTGGGCGCGCCGATCTGGGATCTGCATGAATTGCTAACGGGACTCGACCCGGCGGCCGTTGGTGTTAACTACGATATCGGCCACGCCACCGTGGAGGGTGGATTTGGCGGTTGGATCGACAGTTTCCGGGTCACCGGTCCGTACTTGCGCGGGATCGCCGTCAAAGATTTTCTTTGGGAGAAGGACAAGCGGAATCAGTGGCGTCCAGCCTGGAAGCCGCTGGGCGAGGGCATGGTCAACTTTGCGCAATTCTTTCAAATGGTGGCGGCGGCACACTTCTCGGGTCCGCTTCAACTGCATTTTGAGTATCCGCTTCAGGGCGCCGATGAAGGCATTAAGACCGTGAGCAATCCCAAAGAAGTGTTTAGCACCATGACCAAGGATTTAAAACAATTGCGAACCTATCTTTCGCAAGCGGGGTTGGCGTAAGCTTTGCTTGCCATTCTTCTGCTGCCCTTGGCGCTATTGGGTCAAACGGCTTCACCGAGTGCCGCAGCGCAGGTGATCGAGGGCAAAAAGATCTTCGCCCAATCCTGCGCCGGCTGTCATGGCGCCGATACATACGGCACTGACCGGGCGCCTGGCTTATCAGGAAATCGCCGCGTGCGGGCGCGCACCGTGGAACAACTGCATAATGTGGTGCTGCACGGCATTCCCGCGGCCGGCATGCCCGCCTTTAACCTACCGCCGGAGCAACTCGATTCCATTGTGGCTTTTGTCCATTCGCTGAATACGGCCGCTTTCGAAACTCCGGTGGCTGGCAACGCCGAGACAGGCAGACAGCTCTTTTATGGAAGTTCGCGGCAGTGCAGCGCCTGCCACATGGTAAATGGCCGCGGCTCCGGGACGGGGCCCGACTTATCTACCGTCGGCCGTGAAATGACGGTTGAAGAAATTGAAGGCGTTCTATTACACCCCGACGCGCGCATCACGCCAAGCTATGACCTGGTGACCGTGCATCTGCAAAATGGCGGCAGCGTGCGAGGCTTTGCCAGAGGGCGGACGAATTTTGACATTCAACTGCAAGACTTAAACGGCCAACTTCATCTGCTTCATTCTCCGGAAATTAAATCCGTGCAGAAAGAAGAGCATTCGCTCATGAAGCCGTGGAGCGGCGCTCCCGATGAGCTTCAGGATCTGGTCGCTTACCTGAGCCGGCTGACCGGTGTGACCCCATCCGATCCGAAAGTGTCTGCCGATACGAATGCCGCGCCCTCATCTTCCGCTGATTTCGAACGCATCAAAAATCCCCGCCCTGGTGATTGGCTCACCTACAACGGCAACCTACAGGCAAATCGTTTTAGCGAACTAAAACAAATCAACGCCGGGAACATCGACAAGCTTGGTTTGAAATGGGTATTTCCGATTGAGCATTTTGGTTTGGAATCGACACCGATTGTTGCCGACGGCGTCATGTATGTCACCGGCCCGAATCAAGCTTATGCGTTGGACGCGCTCTCAGGCCGTGTGATCTGGAAATACGCTCGCCCACGCACGCAGGGATTGGTCGGCGATGCGTCACTCGGTACCAATCGCGGCATGGCCATCCTTAAAGACAAAGTGTTCATGGTGACGGACAACGCGCATCTGCTCGCCTTAAACCGGCTGACCGGCGCTTTGGTTTGGGAGAATGTGATGCCGGAAGAGCCCATGAAATATGGCTCTACCGTCTCGCCGCTCATCGTCAATGACACAGTCATTGCCGGCGTCTCTGGCGGCGACTGGGGGATTCGCGGCTTCGTCATTTGCTACAAGGCCGATACGGGAGAGAAACTCTGGCGGCATTGGAGTATTCCGAGTCGCGGAGAAAAGGGATCGGAAACTTGGCAGGGCTCGGAGCTGTTGGCGGGCGGCGGCTCCACTTGGCTGACCGGCTCCTTCGATCCCGAAACCAACACACTGTTCTGGCCGACCGGCAATCCATGGCCTGATTCCGACGACCGCAATCGCCCGGGCGACAACCTCTACACCAACTCCATACTCGCACTGGAGCCCGCTACGGGGGAGATGAAATGGTATTTCCAATTCACCCCTCACGACACAAATGACCGCGATGCAACGGAGCCGCCGGTGCTTGTGGATACCGAATATCAAGGACAACAGCGCAAGCTTCTGCTGCACGCAGACCGCAACGGCTACTTCTACGTGCTTGACCGCACAAACGGTAAGATTCTGTTGCATTCCCAGTTTGTGAAAATCATGAACTGGTCCACAGGCATCGATGCGAATGGCCGCCCCGTGCTTTCCCCCGCATTTCAGGCATCGCATAATCGCCGCACCGGCTGTCCTGACGATGCAGCCAACTGGGGCGCCACCGCCTTTAATCCGCAAACACGTCTTTACTATTTTGAGAGTCTGGAGCAATGTCAATCCGACACTTTGAACGGCAGTCTGCGCACTTCCGCCCACTTGGATGAAACCGGCCAAAAATACATTCGCGCAGTGAATATCGACACCGGCAAGGTTGTTTGGGAGAACCCGCAGTTGGGCCACGTCCTGCTGAAAACATGGCCGGGAGTTTTAGGAACGGCGAGCGGACTTCTTTTCTATTCCGATCCTGACGGCTCATTCGTCGCCGCCGACGCAAAGACTGGCAAGTTGCTTTGGCACTTTGCCACCAACATCACCATGAAAGCGTCCCCCATGACATTCGCAATTGATGGCAAGCAATATGTAGCGATTGCCGCCGGATCAAACATACTTTGCTTCGGGTTACCCAATTGACTCGACGAGCCTTGCTGGCCGGTGCGGCGATTACCGCCGTGCAGGCGAAAGCAACGGCAACTGATCCGCTCGATTGGACGCTGAATGAAGCGGCGGACGCACTGGCAAAGCGCGCGATCTCATCAGAGGAATTGACGAAGCTGTGCCTGGCGAGGATTCATAAGCTTGACCCCGCGCTGAATGCGTTTATCACAGTAGAGGAGCAGTCCGCGCTGGCGCAAGCACGGGAGTGCGACCGTCATCGAAAAGCGGGCCGCCTGTATGGAATTCCCATCGCGCTGAAAGACAATATCGATACGGCAGGCGTGCGGACAACGGCCGCCAGCAATGTTTTCAAGCAGCGTGTTCCGGCGGAAGATGCGGAAGTTACCAGACGCTTAAAAGCCGCCGGCGTGGTCTGCCTCGGGAAGCTGAATCTGGATGAAATGGCCTTTGAGGGCACCGGAACCACCAGTTGCTTTGGTCCCGTGCATAACCCTTGGAATCTTGACCGGATTACCGGTGGATCTTCCGCAGGGTCGGCAGCGGCGGTCTCAAC
>DASXGT010000225.1:0-13625 GCA_036488895.1 Bryobacteraceae bacterium
CGGAATCCATCGAAAGGCGACCGCAAAAATCAGGCCGATCGTTAAACTGATGCTCGTAAGCGTCCAAAACGCCGAGGCCGCATACTCACCGGCCATCTGGCGATCGTCTTTTCCATCCGATTCGGCAATGACATTTACCAATGCGTTCCCGGCAATACCAAAATCCGTCAAAACCATCCACGTCAAAAGACTGCTGATGGTGAGCCACACCCCGTATCGCTCCGCGCCCAAATAATGGATCGTCAGCGGAACCGAAACGAATCCAATCGCAATGGTCAGCGCCTTGGACAGAAATGAGGTTGATGCGGTAATACCCGCCCGGCGGTAACGCTCCCGCCCACGGTCGGCGGTCTTCGTAAAAAACGCCTTCACGGCGCTTATTTTCAAATAACGGCTGTACCTGAGCGGCTTGCCGCCAGGTGGGTCGGACTCCAGCAATGGAGAACTCGAACTTGGGGTGGGCATATGTTCAGGAATACTTAACGATTGTGCAGTAACCTGAATTTTAGCGCAACCGCGCAAATACCTTATGCGGCCTTGCCCCGGCTGCTTCTTTTCTTGCCGCCTTTCGTTGTTTCGGGGCGGGCGTTCGCTTTCAAGCTGCGTTTCAACGCTTCCGTCAGGTTGATCACCGCCGCTTTGCGTGGTGGCTGCTTCACTGCCGTCGTCTTTTTGCCGTTCTTCTTCTGCTCAATCAAATGCTCCACGTTTTCGCGATACGCGTCGTGAAACTCAGCGGGCTTGAACGGCGCGGCTAAATGCTCAATCAAAGATTTGGCCAGTTCCAGTTCCTTGCCGCTGAATTTCGTTTTTGGAGTTTCTGCTTTATTCGCCCGGCGCAATTCCCCGGAATAATACATGGTGTGCAGCACCAGTCCGCCCTCCGCGGGCCGGATAATCACCACATGCTCGCGATTATGCATCGCGATTTTCGCGATAGCGTAATATTTCGTCTCCGTGAGCGCGCTCAGAAAAAGAGCATAGGGCTTGCTGACCTTCTCTTCCGGCGCCACATAGTACGAGCTCTCGAAGAACAGCGGATCAACGTCGCTGTTTTTGACGAACTGCAGAATCTCCATGCTGCTGGCCGTCGGCGGCGCAATCTTCTTCAGCTCGTCGTCATCCACCTCGACATATTGGCCCTTGCTGACCTCGTAGCCCTTGACAATTTCAGACCGCTCAATCGGCTTATCTTCTTCGGCGCAATACCAAACCTCTTTCACGCGCGAACGGTCCTTCTTGTGCAGCAGATGAAAGTGAACGGTCTCAGCCCGCGCCGCCGCGAAAAGCCGGACCGGGAAAGAAACAAGTCCGAAACTGAGGTACCCCTTCCAGACTGTGGCTGGCATGCGTATTACTCCGTTTCAGCAATCAGTGGCGTTTGAAATACTGCACGTCACGCTCGTGCTTTTCCGCTTGCGCCCGCGTGGCGAACGTCCCCAGGTTTCTGCGTTTCCCGGTATGAGGATCTGTTTTCTTCGAATACAACCTGTACTCGCCGGTTTGTAATTTTCGAATCATGCACATCATGAAGCAAACCGGTTGCCAATTCTGATTCCTCGTAATTTCAATTATTTACAACAACGCAAATTCCGCCAAATAGAAAAAACTACCGGCACTACACCACCGCGCTAACCAAACGTCCTCCGCTGCCCGCAGCTAGATCCACAATCTGTTCAAACCCAAGGCTACGTAGCATCGTTTCCACCGCCTGCGGTTGAATCAGATATTTGACACTGCCGCCCGCCTCCGAAATGCGGCTGGCCAGCGCATCCAGAGCCGTATGCGTCAGCGACCCGAGCGAGCTGCGCTCCACCGCATAATCGAGCACCACACCGCTCCCCTTGGGCAGCGAAGCAATAAACGCGAGCGTGCAAATAGCTGCGTCCACCGTGCGATATCCTGCGTCACCCAACCAAACGAAAAGACTCGCCTTCAGTTTGTCGAACCCGGATTTTTCCAGCGCGGCAGCCAGCATGTCCGGCAATCGTTCCTGTTCATCCAGCGCAAATACTTGCAGTGTTTCATCCGGCGAACTCGCCAATATTTCGCGCAACGGCTGCGGCCATCCAATCACTACGCACTGGCGTACACCTCTGCTGATAGCAGCCGCCAACTCAGTCTTCGTGAAGTGAAGCGAACTCATGCTTGTGCCTCCATGTGTTGCCCGGCGCCACCACACCCGCGCCGCATTCCCTGTTTGAACTTCTCGCGCTCTTCCGGCGTCATCTGTTCCCAGCGTTCCCGCAGGCGCCCGCGCCAAGGCCCCCCGCCTCCCCTATGCGGACGGAAGCCTCCAAACAAAATCTTGCTGAGCACTAAAAGCCCCAGCGCCTGCCAGAAGCCGATCGCTCGAACGCCAAAGATATCCGGCATTAAAACGTTCCAAAGGCTCATCACCACAAAGCTGAAGACCGCCGCGGCTAACATCGCAAACAGTGCGATCTTTAAAGCTCTCACAAAACGGTATCGTTTCATACCCTACTCCTAATTCTTGACAAATTCTTGATAAATTGCCTGTAACCGGCGTCGCAGCTGCAGCACGGCATAGCGCTTTCGCGACAGTAGCGTGTTCACGCTAACGCCCGTTGCTTCACTTAATTCCTTAAAGCTCCGGCCGTCTATTTCATGCGCGACAAAAACATCGCGCTGCTCTTCCGGCAAATCTTCGAGCGCTGCATCCAATTCGTCCAGCAGCACTCCGCGCGCATAAGCGGCCTCGGGTCCCGCGTCCGGCGAGGGCAGCAATTCTTCCCAAGGGCGCGTCTCGCCGTCTTCCGCCGCAAACACGGAGTCGTTCCCCAAAACAGCCGGCCGCCTGCTCCGGAACAGGTCAATGATCCGGTTGCGCGCCACGCGAAACAACCACGCGCCCACCTGCTCCACCGGTTTCATCAGCCGGTACGCATCTGTCAATTCGTAGAAAACTTCCTGGAAAATATCCTCGGCATCGCTGTCGTCGGCCACACGCTTGCGAATAAATTGCCGGAGCCGGGCCTGTTCTCGTGCAATCACTTCGGAGATTCGCCGATTCTGGTCGGTGGTGACTCCGTCGGTGCTCAGCACTTCTTCCATCCACCCATGTAGACGGAGCGCCGCACGAAATATTGTGGACCCCGGCAAAAATAACTTCGATATGATGTCGTTCTATTACAGATCGAGGTAATCAACTTTGACCCGCAGACCCAATTACTTACTCGGCGCCTTATTTCTACTCATCCTAGCCGGCGCGCTGCCTCGCCAATGCCCGGCGCAACCCCCGCCCGGCGCTCCTAAGCCGCAGGGCCAAAATCCCAACGGTATGCATATCTTTCTCTGGGGAGGCCTCAAGTCACACCAACCGGGCCAACATGATTACCCCCAGTTCCTGGCCGACTGGAGCAAGCTTCTGACCGAGCATGGAGCCGTCGTCGACGGCGCCTTACATTTCCCCAGCAGCGCCGACCTCGAGCATACCGACGTACTTATCATCTATAAAGGCGACGCCGCCTATCTGAACGACACCCAAAAAGCCACGCTCGAAGCGTACGTCAAACGCGGCGGAGGCCTGGTCAATTTTCATGACTCGCTCTGCGGCCCCGATCCGGCTTATATGGCGGCGCTCCTGGGCGGCGGAAAGAAGCACGGCGAGGTCAACTACACCTTGGATGCGCCCATTCACTACACCGTTGTGGACAAATCGAATCCCATCATGAAGGACATGACCGACATCACCATTATCGATGAGGCGTTCTTCAATATGACGTGGGCGAAAGATCCCGCCATCCACGTCCTGGCCAACGCCGAGATCCCGCCCACCCACAGCGCCGGCGACCATAAAGGAGAAGTCGTCCCGCAAATCTGGACCTACGAGCACACCGTCACCGGCGGCCAACCCGCCCGCGCGTTCGTTTGGATGCAAGGCCACATCTACGCCAACTTCGCCAACTACCAGGTGCAGCGGACCTTGCTCCGCGGCATCGCGTGGGCCGGCAACAAGCCTGTTGATGAACTCATCAACTACATTCCCCCGCCCCGCCCGGCTCGCCGGGAAATGCCTCCAGGTGTCACACCATAAACTTCAGGCGGATTGCTTTTAGCTCCGCCCTTATTTCCCCCGGCCCGTCAACTCGCGCAGCAGATCCACTTCCCGCTGCCGGTACGGCGTGTCGTCCTGCCGGAATACTTCATGGAACCAAACGGTGGGTTGATCGCGCACATACGGCCGCTGCCAGGAATCCCATGGCAGATACGTCTGCGTCTTCCCCGCCACCAGCCCCCAGTTAATGGCCGCCACATGCTCCCGCTTGGCAATCGGCAGAATCGTGTCAAAGGTGCTCCCATTCCCGCGCGCCATATATTCGGTGCAGAGCAGCGGACGATGCAAGCCAGCCAGCGATTGCACACGCGCCTCAAACCCCTCCGGCCAATCATAGCTGTGAAACGAGATCACGTCCGACTCCGCTAATTGAATCTTCGTTGTAGCGCTTTCCTTCCGCGCATCTGCCCAATTCCCGGTCCAAACACCACTGGTCAGAGGCTGCGAAGGATGCGCCTCGCGCGCCCATGCAAACACCTTCGGCAGCAATTCGTTCACCCGGCGCACCTTAGCCGGCACATCTTCCTCGCGGTCGCCGCCCTTGTTGTCCGGCTCATTCCACACATCCCAACCCAGAATCCGATCGTCCTTCGCGAACGCGCCCACCACGCCTTGCACATAGGCTTTCAGCTCGGGTTCCATCGCGCGGCTCAGTAACCGCTCTTTGCCTGGGCTCTGCACCCAACCGGAATTGTGAACGCCGGGAATAGGCGGGTGCTGCGGACCCAAATGCGGATTCGTCTCCCAACACGAATCGAACAGCACCAGCAGCGGCCGGATATGATGCTTGGCGGCAATCGTAAGAAACGCATCGAGCCGCTGTTTGAAACCCGCCGCATCCTGCCCCCAAAGCTGATCCTGCAAAAACACGCGCGCGGTGTTCATGCCAATCGATTCCGCCATGCCAAGCTCTTTATCGTTGAGCGCCGGATTGAACGTAGCGGCCTGAAACATTTCGAGCTCATTGATGGCATCCGACGGGATGAAATTCGCTCCGACGAGCCACGGCTGCTTCGCGTACCACTCATTCGCCTTTGCGGCGGGCCAACGTTCGACGCCATTCTGCGCCCAAGCGGCCGAAGCAGAGGCCAACACAAGCGCGGCTCCCAGCGCGATCCACCCCGATATACGATTCACAAAGTCTTTCCCCCACCGAGACTCATACCACAACAGCGAATTCTAACTTCTATAAAGACGGCAGAACCGCTCCAGGTCGTCCAGGTTCAAATCTGAGACTGCCCAGTAAGCCATTCCGTCTTTAGTCCAAGCCACGAGGTGATATCCGTTCTGCGACTGCGTTCCGGCTGTAGGAGGACTTCCCGGCCAAGTGAATAAATTGATGACATGTTTTGCCCGGTGGAACACAAGCGCGGCAACGGGCCGCCGGTTGATATAGTCAAGCCGCCCTCCGATGAGCGGGAAGCCTTGAGGCGCCAGGTCTTTCACGTCAGGTGAGAAATCAAGCTTATCTCCAAACCAAGGCTTAACAGTGTGGCGATCGGAGGAGATCACATCCACCTGATGATTGGTAAGCATGGAGCGCACGTGCTCGGACATGACTTCCTGCGCGATCAATTGGCTTTCAGGAATGTCTCGTTTACTAAGCCGCAAGTTTGCGCCGGCTGATAGGACCAGCAGAATCGACGCTGCTATTGCTATCCACTTCCATCGTGGCTCCGCGCGTTTGCGCGACTCGGACTCTTCCCCTATCGAGGTTCGAACGCGATTCCTCAATACATCGGGCGCTCGATAATAAGTAGCTTCGGAGCGAACGCGCTCTTGAAGCTGCTTTAAGTCTTGGTAGGCAGGGCCGCAAGACGCGCAACTATCTAAATGCTCGCGAATCTGAAACTGTTGATTGGCGTCCAGCTCGCCGTCAAGCGCCGCTTCTATTAGGGGTTGCACTGCGGAGCAATCCATCATCTCTCTCCTTTCGCCGCCAGGCATTCTTGCAGGCGCTTTCGGGCTCGGGATAGACGGGACATGACCGTACCAATAGGAAGAGCCGTTACATCCGCGATCTGCTTGTAGGAGAACTCCTCTAGCTCCCGCATAATCAGCGTCTCGCGGTATTCGCGCGGCAACGCATCAATGCAGCCGCGCAGCGCATGAGAGGCCGCCTGTTTCAGCACCGCGCTTTCCGGTGTGGATTGGCAGGATTTTTCACTGTGCGATTGTTCGTCAAAAAGCACCTCATTGTCTTTCTGGCGACGGTAAGAGCTAAGGCAACAGTTCCGGACAATCGCCAGCAGCCAAACTCGCCCGTCGCCGCCGCTGAAGCTATCAAAGTACCGGAAAGCCCGTAAATAGGCTTCCTGGACAGCCTCGTCAGCCTCGTCAGCGTGACGGGTAAGCCAGCGCGCAAGGTTGTACGCAGCATCCAGATGCGGAATCATGATGCTCTCGAAGCGGGAAACGTTATTCCGTTCCGTATCGGTGTTCATTTGCACTGAAAATTCATTCTAGACATCTTTAGATATCTTCGAGCCTCCCGGTTTATTCCCGAAATTTCAAAAGAAATTTTTCGCGCGAAATTTCAATTGCGCCGGGAATTTTTTAGGCGGCGCACCAGTCTGGATATGCAATGGGAATTTTCAATGCAAGACAAACTAACCGATGACAAAATGGATCGCCGCGGCCTCCCCAAGTGTGTGACGTGGATCGGCGCTGGTTTGATTTGGACCATGTCCGGAGGCGTTCCTCATTCACCGCTCTTTGTAGCGGCAGCCGCCGCTGGTCATTATTGATGCACCCTTGGAAGGCGTCGCCGCATGAATCACAAAACAGCAGTCGTTCCGTTGGCAAGTCTATTCGCGGCATTCCTGCTTTGCGCTCAGTTGCAGAATCTCGCCAGAGTAAACCTCGCCAAACTAAAAAAGGGCGAAGATCTTTTCGTACGCCGGTGCACGGGTTGTCACCGGCTAGACAAGGTTCGCGTGGGGCCCCCGTTACGCAACGTCTTTGGAAGACCGGCAGGATCTGACGCCGGCTTTCCCTATTCGGCTGGCTTAAAATCGTTGCGGCTCAAATGGGACGAGGCAACGCTGGATAAATGGTTGACGGATCCCGAGGCGCTGGCGCCTGATACCGACATGGCTTTTCGTCTCTCAAGCGCGGAGGAGCGAGGCGCCATTATTGCCTACTTGAGGAACCTGCATGTCAAGTAGGATTCCTGGCTCGCCCAAGCCCTTCTAAAATAAGGTGTGCCTCGGACCCGCTACCTTGTTCCCGCCGCCTTTGCAGTCACGCTTTGCCTGGCGGTCATCATTTGGTTTTGGATGGCGCAGCCGAAGAGCAATGCTCCCACTTCGTCATCGAGCAACACCACGCCCGCATCGCCCGCTGACCCCACTACAGCTGCAAAGGGCAGCCCCACCGCCCCCACCAATGTCTCCGCGCATAATCTCATGCTGCGCAAGGGCGCCGATTTCCGCATATACATCCGCTGGATTCGAGGCCAGATGCTGCGTGCCCACGCCAACGTCAACCCCTCCTTGGATGACGCCGAATCCTTCGTCCTGCTCATCCAAAAAGGCGTCATCCGCGCCAATCTGGGCGACATCGGCAATTACCTCAACTCCAGCGTCTCCGCCAAGTTCCCGCTCAAGAAGATCAACGT
This sequence comes from Bryobacteraceae bacterium, assembly GCA_036488895.1. Taxonomy (GTDB): domain Bacteria; phylum Acidobacteriota; class Terriglobia; order Bryobacterales; family Bryobacteraceae; genus Bog-105. The sequence goes on from DASXGT010000225.1 coordinate 7,698, forward strand.
CACTGGCGATGGCGATCAGGTCAAGCTCGCCGGCGTCCTGCACAAATTCGGCCTGCCCCTTCCGGTCGAGCTCCTCAGCACCGTCTCCGCCACCCCGGACGGCCGCATCCATCTGCGCATCACGAAAATCAACGTACTCAAAATCCCCGTCAAAGCCCTCCTCGGCGGCTTTCACGTGACCATTGATGACGTAATGGGCTCGGCCCCCGTCCCCGGCGTCGAAGCCTCCGGCAACGACCTCTTCTTCGACACCATCAAACTCCTTCCGCCGCCGCACATTCGCGGCCTGCTCACCAGCGTCCGCCTGGCGAATCCCGACCTCGTTCTCATTTACGGTGACGCCCCCAGCGACGAGACAACCCTGGCGCAGTGGCACAACTTCCTGCGGCTCGATGGCGGCACGCTCGACTTCGGCAAATTGACCATGCGCCACGTAGACCTCACTCTCATCGACGCCTCCAACGACTTCTGGTTCGACCTGGACCTCGTCAATTACCAAAACCAACTCGTCAACGGCTACAGCCGCATGACACCGCAAGCGGGCCTCGAAATATTCATGCCCGACCTCGACCGCCAGACCCACAAAGCCGCCGCCAAGCGCGTCTCCATCGAATGGCTCAAAAACCGCAATGCCTCTTTGCCACCCGACATCCCCGCCAAGTAGACGGCGCCAACCATAACAAGCTGTCAGACATGCGGCGAGTGGGCACTCCGGAAGCCGAACCTCCATGACGCCCGGGCGTTTGCGTTTCCAAGCCATCCCCAAATCTCAGCAACGCGCGTTCGACATCCAAGTAAAGATCTGCAGGGCGTGAATCGATTCACATTCCAGTCGACAAGCCGACTTCTCGACGCAATCCGGCCCAAATCTAAATTGTCTAGTTAGACGGCCTTTTATTCACGGCCGTGTTCTCCGCTGCGCCACGCGCCGCGGACGATTGTGGCCCGAACATACACGGCGCTTGAATGCGATCGCTCAGGTCACAGACCCCAATCGCCGACCCGTACCGCTATAATCGGCAACGCGTAATGCGCAAGCGCAATATCCGGGTTGCTTGCTCGCCAAAGCCTGCCGACTGCTTCGAAGCGCCGGCCTAGATGCGATTGTACCGAGCAGAGGAGAGAGTGGGAAATACGATATTTGAGACAGCAACGAACATATACACCTCTGATGGCAGTATTGGTGACGGGGGATGCGGAACAGTATTCCGAGTGAGGGATGTGGATGGCGGAGCGTTCGCGTTGAAGCTCCTTCATGACACGAGTACGAACAAGCGGAAGCGGTTCAAGAACGAACTGGCATTTTGCCGCCGCAATCAGCACGAGCGCATCATCAATGTTGTTGATGAGGGGGTCTATATCGCAGGGACAAAACACCGCCCCTTTTACGTCATGCCCCTGTTTGCGTCAACGCTGCGGAAATCTATCCAGGCGGTATTCCCCACGAACAAGTAGTGACGCTCTTCAGTGACATCGTGGATGGAGTTGAGGCGGCGCACCTAAAGGGGGGTCATCCATCGAGACTTGAAGCCAGAAAACCTGCTTGTATCCGCCCAGAACCGAATCGTCGTAGCGGACTTCGGCATTGCGCACTTTCGTGAAGAACACATGTTGACCGCAATAGAAACGCGCGCAACAGAGAGGCTGGCGAACTACCGCTACTCGGCCCCGAAGCAGCGCACGCCGGGAGCCACCGTGGACGAACGAGCCGACATTTTCGCTCTCGGCTACATCCTGAATGAGATGTTCACAACGGATGTTCCGCACGGCGCGGGATAGAAACGGATTTCAGAAGTCAGCCCAAACTATGCCTACCTCGATTCGGTAGTGGACGCAATGATTCAGCAGTCACCGCCTAACCGTCCTGGGTCTATCGCGAAAATAAAGGAGGAACTGATCGGCAGGGGCAATGAGTTCGTTGCAAAGCAGCGCCTCGACGCAGCCAGGCGGGCGGTCATATCAGATACAGTTCCGAACGACCCTCTGGGCGGCGAGGACATCAGAGTTCTGGGAGTGGACGGATATGCCGATGGTCTGTTAACTCTTCGTCTCTCCGCTGCTGCCCCTTCGGCTTGGAACTTGGCGATGCAAAACGCGAGATTCCCCTTCTCAAGCATAGTGGGCGACTCAGAACCGCGAACCGTAAGTTTTAACGGTGACCGGGCGCGTCTCAATGCCAAGGCCACAACGGCGGAACAGACCGCCCGATATCTCAAAGACTGGGTGACGCAAACGAATTTGGCATATCGGGAAGACCTCCAACGGAAGGCCGCAGAAGAACGACGTAAAGAGGTCGAGAGGATCAGGTGGAAAATACAGAAAGCAGAGGAGGAGGCGAGGGTTGCGGAGGCGCTACGGACGATCAAGTTTTGAGCGGCGAACCCAGCGTGTTTGTCTTAAGACAGCGACCTTGTGAGGGAGTAACTCATCTACCGATGCTGCCTCGCGAGGGCCCGTATGGCGAATCGACCTGTCTGTATAGTCGGCGTGCCGGACTCTTGAATCCGTCATCCGATGACCGGCGAACAGCTGTCCCAACCAACCGCGATTCGCCACTGAGAGCCATGCATGCTGGGACCCGAATTCAAGGTCGCAATTGATGCACGATCGCTTCCGCCCCGCCCAAGTCAATTCGAGAAAAGCGACCGGCTATAGCTAGAAAATCCCCGCCGGTTACACTTCGTCGAAAAATCAGACCCGGCCCACTTGTGGCGGCCAACATTGGCTCCAGATTGACTCTACACAACGAGTGGAATCGGCTAGCGTCCCATCCATATCGAACAATATGGCTTTGCATTTGATCGAGAGAAGGGCTCGTTCGTTACCCACCGCTCGCCATCTCCGACGCCCACGTTAGCCGAACGCCTGCCGGAGCCCTCCTCATCAATGCGGCTCCCATCACCATCGTGATCACCACGAATAAAAGCGCCAGTCGCAGAGAGAAAAGTTGCGCTAATCCCCCGATGACAGGAGGGCCACTCAGCAATCCCAGATACCCCATGATTGTGGCGGCCGCCAAACCGTAACCTGGCGCCAGGCCCTGAACGCGTGCGGCCATCCGAAACACATTGGGAATCACGACGGAAAGCCCTAGCCCAGCAAGCATGAATCCGGCTAGCGTTATCGAAAGAGAATGTGTGAGCAACGACAGAGAGACGCCCGCCGCTGCTAATTTAAGTCCCATTTCGATACAGCGCTGACTACCGAATGCCTGGGTCAGCCGGTCTCCAAGGAACCGCCCCGCCAACATCGCTGTAGAAAACACGCCATAACCGAATGCGGAGCGCCCCAAACTCGCTCCGAGTTGGGTGTGCAGGTAGATGCCCGTCCAATCTGCCATCGACCCCTCACCAATACCCGCACAGAATGCGAGTACGCCCCAGGTCAGAATCGAAGGAGCCAGGCGGAGCACCAATCTGCTGGAGCCAACGGCCGATGGAACGGCGTTGTCAAGAAGCCCTTGCGAGGAAATCCATACTCCCAGGCAGAGTATTACGGCGCCCGCCAGCAAGTGTTTGTCAAAACTGATTCCATGATCGACCGCCAGACCGCCTGCGAATGCTCCCAGCAGTCCACCAAGGCTGAAGGAAGCATGAAAGGACGCGAACATCGGTTTCTGTGCTGCGGACTCCACAAGAATCGCCTGTTCGTTCATGGCTACATTCATGCAGCCCCCCATAGCCCCGAAAAAAAATAGAGCTGCCGCCAACTGCCACGCATTGGCCGACAGCACGGGGCCCACCAGCGCGCCACCGAAGCAAATACTCGCGACCTGGACTATGCGGCGGCTGCCGATCCGGGCAACCTGCATACCGGCTACCGGCATCGAGATCATGGAGCCGGCGGCGCTGCACAGCAATACGACACCCAATGTCCCCGTCGACAAATGAAAAATCGCTTGGGCAGAAGGAATACGCGAGATCCAGGTGGACAAGATCAAGCCGTGAAGAAAGAAAATGGCCGATACTCGAACGCGATAATCGAGCACGGTCTTTTTGCTACGTGGGGCCACGTCCCCATTGAACGTCAAAATCCGTCAGTCGTCCAATGAAATAAGTGGTGGTCGTTGATAACTTGAAGGAATGAACCTTGAGCTGAATGAGTTTCGCGCCCTGGTCGTGCTCGGCGATGAACTGCACTTCGGAAGAGCGGCCGCGAAGTTACATGTCTCGCAGCCGGCTCTGACCAAACAGATTAAGCGCATGGAAGCCAAGCTGGGTGGTTTGTTATTTAATCGGTCCACGGGCGGCGTCACGACAACGCTCGCCGGATCCGCCGTTATCGAACGCGCCCGCTCATTGCTTTTGGAAGCGCAATCGGTGTTTTCCTTTGCAGAAAAAGCGGCTCAGGGCTACACCGGAACGCTTCGAATCGGCTTTGGACTCGCCACGATTGCCGAACTGGTTCCACGGGCCGTGATTTCCTTCCGAAAGCAATACCCCAAGGTGCATATCGAAATGCGGGATATGTCCACGCAAAGCCAAGTGCAGGCGCTGCTCGCGGGATCAATCGACGTGGGCTTTGTTCGATTACCTCGAAACGAATCCGAGATTGCGAGCATTCCCATCCAGCGAGACGAGTTGGTAATCGCCGCGCCAGTGGGATCGGACTTGCAGGTGCGCCAGGGTTTGCGCGCGCTGCGTGATCAGGACTTCCTTCTGATTTCGCGTTCCGCTTCGCTGAATATCCATGACCATGCACACCAATTGTGTCGAAATGCCGGATTTGCACCGCGCATCGTTCAAGAACTGGAAGAGCTGTTTACGCTGCTTCAGCTGGTTCGTTCGGGTTTGGGCGTCAGCTTGGTTCCGGCCTCGTCGAAGCAGTTGCGAGTTCCGGGGCTACGCTTTCTCTCGACTGGACAGAAGCAGGCTTTTTGGACGATAGGCATTGCCCGATCTCGCAAACGTGCCTCGCCCTTGATTGAAGGCTTCGTTGCAACTGTCCAGAGGATTGCTGATACTCATTTGCACCATCGTTTGCAGACGCAATCGAAAGATGCCGTTCGTCCTCGATGACGGGTAATACGCAACTCCTCCGGCCAATGCTCACCGCGACGCTCGTGTGACTGACCTAACTGAGCTTCGACATCGTTGCTAACGGCAGACCGCCGTGAAACTGGTAGATATGTCCACCGACGGTAAAGCGGGCTTCGCTAACGCGGAAGCGCAATCGCGGAGCCAGCAACCTTTACGGCCTGGCCCGCTGTCCGAACGCCGCACATCGAAAGCGATGCCACAAACCGCGCTGCCAACGTTTCGACGATTTCTTCGAGTTCAAGCACGTTCTGGTGGAACGGCGAGTTCACGCTCTTGTCTGCCACGACAATCAGCCGGTGTTCGCGGCGATGTTCGAGCACCAGGGAGAAGTGGCTCTCGTGACACGAGCGCTGCAGCCACCTGTCAAAACAAATCTTGATGCCGCAGTCACCGGTAAATCCCAACACCGTCACCTCCATTAACGGCATCCGTGATTCCGGAATCAGCATTCGAACCGTATTCCAGGTTCGCTCGCGTCTTGTGTAGAACACCTTGTTATTCGGCAAGGAGTCCTCTGTTACGAATGGCCGTTCCTCCAAATTCAATTTGCGAAGGCTATTGACCAACTTCAGATGGATTTGGGGCAATGTTTCTTCCGCCCACGCCCTCATCCTGGTGCATTCGATCTCACTATGAATTCCGTCAACCACGTCACGCAGCATAAGTCTTCCCCTTGTTGCTTGATCACGAAACCAATTAAAGACTATCAGTTTTTAACACAGCCGTGTTAGCCACTTTCGATGGAAATGGATCTGAGGTTTGAAGCCGTAATTCTGACGCTACAGTCCCGAATTCATTTCTTTTCCTAGCCGGCGTCTGAAAGATTCTGGCGGCCTCGGCCTTTCAGATACATTACCGGCCAACCAGGAGGCTTACCCCTCCTAGCCAA
>DASXGT010000267.1:0-30226 GCA_036488895.1 Bryobacteraceae bacterium
TTGATGGAAAACCCCCGGAACAACGAGAAGTCGTAGTTGCTTAGATGCGGCCCTCTAATGGTATTTCGCCCGGCGCTGCCGAAACGGTTTGCACCGGGAACGGCGAATGAGCTTGTGCTAAACCATGCTTGGTTAGGACCAACACCGCCAAGCGTCTGAACCGGGGCAATGGCATCCGCATAGTTGCTGTTGCCAGGACAGTTGCATGCCGTGGCGTCGGCGGTGGCCGTAAACGGCGTGCCGGTCGCATAGCGGTAAATGCCATTGAGCTGCCAATTGGAAAGAAGGTGCGCGGCGAATCCTCCTTGATTGAGAAATGTCTTTCCTTTGCCGAACGGGAGCTCATAGAGATGCGTGATCGTGACTATGTGAGTCTGGTCGAAATCCGAGGGACCGTACTGCCGGTTCCGGTTTAGGTTATCTGTGAAGCTAGCCTGATTGCTACCCACATCTAGCGATTTGCTATACGCATAAGCAACGGAAAACGTGAAGCCGTGGGAAAAGCGTTTTTGCAGATTGGTTTGCAGCGAGTTGTAATTGCTATTTACGCCGGCTCCGCGTTCACTGGTGCTGGCAGTTCGCCCAAAGGCGAGGAGCGGTAAGCCCGCGCTGCCTGTTCCCGGCACCGCTGCATTCAACTCCTGATTGAAAGGCAGTTGTCTTCCTATATTGCCAACGTATCCAACATCGAAAGCAACTCCGCCCGCCAGTTGGCGTTGATACGTGAAGTTATAACTCTGCACCGTCGGTATCGGATTGTGAGTAGGAATCACGAAGAAGGCCTGATTGGGCGCCGGATTGATTTTTCCGCTTGAAGGAAGCGCGGTAAAGGCGAAGGGAGGCAAGCTGGTGAAGGTGCCGTTGACGATGTAGTCTCCGGTGTTACCGTTCTGAACGTTATAAATCACCGGAAATTGGGTCGATAGAGTGCCGCCTGTGAATCCAAAGCGCCCGGTCCAACTGCTGATGGAGTAACCACCGCGAACCACGGACTTGCTGTCAGGCCGATAAGCAAACCCAACCCGCGGCTGAACACTATTTTGCGATGGCACGCCCGTCGCAAGATCGACATTTCCGTAACCCGCGATCAATAGAGTGTTTGTAGTTGGGTCAAAGTTTGACGCGCCCCCTTTGTAACGCGGCGTGACCGGGCTGTACCACTCATAACGAACGCCCAGGTCCAAGGTCAGTCTCTGAGACACCTGATAAGTGTCCTGGATAAAACCAGCAATTTGAGTCTGGCGGTTTGTGGGCGTTACGGTTTGAAATGTGCGGCTGGTTTCATCTGGTGCTCCAGCCATGTATGAAGCAAACGCATTGACAAACGACCCATAAGGCCCCAATCCGGGGCCTCCCGGTAACTGCGTTGTGCCTGGATTGAATGTAAACAACCCACGAGGGCCAAGATTCAATCCTTGTGGTTGAAAACGGTCCATGCGGTTACGATGCGCTTCCACGCCCCATTTCAAAGTCTGGGTACGGAGACTTTTGCTCCACGTGTCAACCGCCGTAAACAAATTGTCTGTGTTTACCAATGGATAATAGACTTGGGTATTGGCGATTTCCTGCATTCCATTGATCTGCACATTGGCAAAGCCGTTGGTGGAGATTGTATCCGGATTGGGGTTAGCGATCCCTAGCTTTTGGTTCGTCACCGTAGTCATGTCGATCCCGTTCACGTTCGTGCGATACCGGTTGTAGCCCAGACGCAATTCGGTCAACAATGTGGGACCGAATGCATGGGTCAGGTTTACGATTGCGGTTACGGTGTAGTCGTTGGCAATCCTGCCATCGCCAATTGGATTCGCGTAATAGCCGCCCTGCGTAACCGAGTAATGCGAAGTTGCCATCTTCGCGAAGATCTTTGTCTGCTCCGTAAAATTGTGGTCTACGCGGGCGTCGTAACTGTTTCCGTTGTAACTGAACGGAATATTGACATTGTAATTGTTAAGTATTCCAGCCAGGTTCGGAGCGGGAAGATACGAATTTAGCTTCTGCGCAATCGGGCTGAGCTGACTAGTGGGAACTATGTTATTCGCAAATGGCTGGCGGCCCGTCCCGTCGGCGTTTCCCGTGGCTGGATTATAGAGCGCCAGTCCAGGAACCGCGCTAAAATTGCCGTTCAAAAATGCCGGCTGCGGAAGCGTGTAGATGGAAGTACTCGACTGCCGCAAATAGCGGCCCTGATATCCAAAGAAAAAGAACGTCTTGTCGCGCCGGATGGGCCCGCCGATCGCGGCGCCAAACTCATTGCGCGTCAATCCGGGTTTCGAAGTTCCGGATCGATTGAAGAAGTCACGCGCGGTCAGCGCGGCCACGCGATTGAATTCCCACAAACTGCCATGGAACTGGTTCGTACCTGAGCGCGTAACCACGTTCACCACTGCGCCGCCCACTCGTCCGAATTCGGCGCTGTAATTGCTGGTCGTAACATGAACCTCCTGCACCACCTCAGGGTTTGGAAGATAAATGCTCAACCCTAAAGTAGGATTTGTGTTATCGACACCGTCGACGAGCGTGTTGTTTGCCGAGTTGCCCTGGCCGTTTGCATTGAAGAACGTGGTGCCTTGAGGATCTTCCGTGCTGGTAAAGTTTTGTACCGGCGGAGAAACACCGGCAACCAAGCCCGCCAGCGCCTGAAAGTTTCTATTCGCAATGGGCAATTCCCGAACTGTCTCCGTCCCGAAGTTACGGGCGACCTCCGCGCGTTCCGTTTGCAGCAGCGGGGATTCGGCGGTGACCGTAACCGTCTCCTTGTTGTTCCCCGGCGTTAAGGTTGCATCGATGCGGGCGATTGTCGAAACTTCCAGCAGCACGTTTTCCTGCAGAAACTTCTTAAACCCGGACACCTCGACACTGACCGAGTAAATTCCTGGTTCGAGGTAGGGCAAGTTGTACAGACCATCTCCGGTACTCGTGGTGGTGTGGGAAACGCCAGTTGATGTTTGGGTTGCGGTCACAGTAGCGTTAGGCACCACTGCGCCGCTTACGTCTTTCACATTGCCCGTTAACGTGGCGGTGATTACTTGTGCTTCCAATGGGCTTGCCGATTCCACCCACAAAATGGGAATCATCAGGCAGGCTACAGCGATGAGAATCTTTCGGGAAACCCGAAGGCGGGAAGTGATCCGGCTCAGAAAGGAATTGGACAACATAGTCTCCTCTAATCTAAACGGGGTATACAGCTAGGTGAAGTATATTTCATGAAACCCGACGCTTGTCAAGAAGTTTGATTTTTTTGGTATGAATTAAAATCAGTCATTTCTGCTTGATTGAAAAACAGTTCATGAAATACCGCATTTTTCAGCGTGGGCGATAGAACTTCCAAGGATTGCGACGCGCGTAACCATCAAAGACATAGCGAAATGCGATGTCAGTGTTATCGGTTTCAGCCACCAAGTGCCGCATTCGCGGCCAGCCAGAGCATCAAATGCTGCTTTGACGCCTATGAAGCTGCGACTGCCGCCGCATTCAGTTCTTTCACTATGCTGGAAACAAAAGTCTTGGCGTCGCCAAAGAGCATGAGCGTTTTTTCCATGTAATAGAGATCATTGTCGATTCCGGCGAAGCCTGGACTCATGCTGCGCTTGATCACCATCACGGTTCGAGCCTCGTAGGCATGCAAAATGGGCATTCCGGCAAGCGGGCTGTTCTTGTCGGTTTTGGCCGCTGGATTTACCACGTCATTCGCGCCTATGACCAGAGCCACATCGGTCCTGGGGAAATCGGAATTGATCTCTTCCATCTCAATGAGCTTGTCGTAGGGGATGTCGGCTTCCGCGAGCAGAACATTCATGTGCCCGGGCATGCGCCCGGCGACCGGATGGATGGCGAAGCGCACGTCGATGCCGCGTTTGATCAGCACATCATGCATTTCGCGAAGTTTGTGCTGCGCCTGTGCGACGGCCATGCCATAGCCCGGGATGATCACAACGCTACGGGCGGCATCGAGAATCTCAGCAGCTTCCTCTGCAGAAGCGGAGCGTGCCGTCCGTTCGGACGTTTTCGTGGCTGTCGTTTGCAGCGTGCCGAAAGCTCCGAATAAGACATTCGAAAACGAGCGATTCATGGCCCGGCACATGATGACCGAAAGGATAAAACCAGAAGAACCGTCCAACGCACCGGCAACGATCAGGAGTTTGTTGTCCAGCGCAAATCCCATGGCGCTGGCAGAGAGGCCGGCGTAGGAGTTGAGTAGCGCAATGACTGTCGGCATGTCAGCGCCGCCGATGGGAACAATGAGCAGAACACCGAAGATCAGTGACAAAAGCGAGAAGATCGGAAACAACCAGACACGCTCCGGCGAGACAACGAGCGCAATCCCCGTTGCCACGGCTAATCCGAGGATGCTCAAATTAACGACATTCTGGCCTCGATAAGTGATGGGGCGGGTTGGCAGAATTTCCTGCAGCTTCCCGAAAGCCATTAAGCTAGCGGTACATGTCAGGAAGCCCAGCAATGTTTCAACCACGAGCGCAACCATGACGAAACCGTGCGGCGTGTGGCGAAAATATTCAGCGGTCCCGATCAAGGCGGAAGCAAGAGCGCCGCATGCGTGCGAGATGGCGGTCCGCTGGGGCACGGCGGTCATTGGCATCACATAGGCGATCGGAACGCCGATTGCGGAACCGATGAGGAAAGCGATAAAGATCCACTCGTAGTTCACTACTTCGAAGCGCAGCAGTGTACCCACAACGGCGAGCAGCATGCCGATTTCTCCAACCAGGACGCCCCGGCGCGCGGTGGCGGGAGAGTTCATCCATTTGATGGCGAGAATGAATCCGGCGGCCGCCAAGATATAGAGGAGCGGAAAGAGGTCTTCCACTAGCGTTTCTCCGCTCCGCGTTTCTTGAACATCTTCAGCATGCGGTCAGTGATGAGGTAGCCGCTAACGACGTTGACGGTGGAAGCCACCACGGCCACAAAGCCGAGGGTGCGTGTCAGCGGCGAGGCGTCTTTAGCGCCCGTGATCAGAATTGCGCCTACAACTGCAATGGCGGAGATGGCGTTTGTCAACGACATGAGCGGCGTGTGGAGTAAAGGCGAGACGCGCCGGATCAATTCGAATCCAAGGAACGCGGCGAGCATGAAAACCCAAATCGCTATTTCATATTTGTTCATCGTGATTAACCTCCGGCTCTAACGCCGAGCGATCTCTCGACGACCTCGAGCACCCTGGGATGGACCACTTTGCCTTCATGAGTGACCAGCGTTTCGCGAATGATTTCATCCTGCCGGTCAAGGTTTAACGCGCCGTCGCGGACCAGAAACTTGATGAAGGCTGCTATGTTCGAGGCGAACATCTGGCTGGCGTGGAAGGGCACCATCGAAGGAATATTCAGAGGGCCGAGGATCGCCACTCCTTGATGAATGATGGTTTCGCCGGGCCTTGTCAGCTCACAATTTCCGCCGCGCTCCGCCGCGATATCGACGATGACCGAGCCGGGCTGCATAGCCGCGGCCATTTCACGCGTAACAAGAATAGGAGCCTTTTGGCCAGGCACGGCCGCCGTTGTAATCAATACGTCCTGATCACGGATGACGCCGGTGAGTTGTTCGCGCTGACGCCGGTAGAAGGCTTCGTCCATGGCTTTGGCATAACCGCCCTTATCTTCAGAGGCTTTGGCTTCCACGTCTAGAACGATAAACTTCGCGCCCACGCTCTCTACTTGCTCTTTGACCGCGGGCCGAACGTCATAGGCGGAAACGACTGCCCCCAGGCGTCGAGCCGTCGCGATTGCCTGAAGGCCCGCTACGCCGGCGCCCAGTACGAAGACCTTGGCTGGCGCAACTGTGCCGGCCGCGGTCATCAGCATTGGAAACATCTTCGGAAGCTGGCTGGCTGCCAGGAGCACCGCGCGGTATCCGGAAACGGTTGCCATAGCCGATAGAGCGTCCATGCTCTGCGCGCGCGTGATGCGAGGCATTAACTCCATCGCAAAGAATGAAACTCCGGTTGCGGCCAGATCGGCGCACTCCTTCGGGGCGGTGAGCGGCTCGCCAAAGCCAACCATCACTTGGCCGGCCCGGTATGCAGGAAGATCGGCGCGGCCAGCATCCGGGTTCGCGCCGAGCGACCGAACTTGCGCAATCAATAGAGCTTCGGAAAAAAGGCTCTCCCGGCTGACGAGCTTAGCGCTGCGGCTGGCATAGGCCTCGTCGGGGTAACCGGCTTCCAAGCCTGCGCTGTACTCGACCAATACCTCGATTCCGGATTTTCCTAAGGCCTCACAGTGGCGCGGTGTAACGGATACGCGGCGCTCACCAGGGAACGTTTCACGAGGAATACCAAGGATGATTGGCAACAAGGCCTCCCGAGTCAATTTCCGGTCAATAGAAGATTATCAACACCTGACGAATAGACGGGAAGAAACGTTACATTCGGCGACTGATATAATCCCTCCAAACCTGATGAGAATGACAAGCCATGTTGCTAGGTCATAGGTCTGCGTGAAACCAACAGACGTTCAAAACCCCGATTATTTTCATAAAGTGGTCGATTGCCAATGGGCTTGCCCGGCGCACACCAACGTACCGGAATACCTGCGCTTAATCGCGCAAGGCCAGTACACCGAAGCCTATATGGTGAACCGGCAGTCGAATGTCTTCCCTGGGATACTAGGGCGCACTTGCGATCGCCCTTGTGAGCCCGCCTGCAGGCGGACGCGGCTCGATGGCAAGCCCGTGGCGATCTGCCGTTTAAAGCGCGTTGCGGCGGACTTGCGCGGAGAGGTCGAAGATCTGCTCCCGAGGGCCCCACTGATAAAAAATGGCAAACGCATCGCTTGTGTCGGTGCCGGACCTGCTTCGCTAACGGTTGCCAATGACCTCATCCCGTTGGGCTATGCGGTAACCATCTTCGAAAAGCAAGATAAGCCGGGCGGATTAATGCGGACGAACATTCCTTCTTTCCGCCTGCCTGAGCATGTTCTGAACGAGGAAATTGACTACATCTTGGAGATGGGTGTGGACGCGCGCTTCAACTCTCCGGTGGAGAGTATGCAATCGTTGCTCGATCAGCAGTTCGATGCAATCTTTGTAGGAAGCGGCGCGCCGCGCGGCAAGAATCTCGATCTGCCCGGACGCCAAGATACGCAGCGGATTCACATTGGCATAGATTGGCTAGAGTCTGTCGCCTTCGGGCACGTGAAAACCATCGGTGAGCGAGTCTTGATCATCGGCGTGGGCAACACCGCCATGGATTGTTGCCGCTCCTCGCGGCGGCTGGGCGGCAAAGATATAAAAGTAATGGCGCGCCGGCCGCGCCAATTCTTCAAGGCATCTTCCTGGGAGCTGGAAGACTCAGAAGAAGAGGGTGTAGAAATTCTGGTCAATTATGCGCCCAAGAATTTCGTCGTGAAAGACGGCGAATTGAAGGGCATGACCTTCGAGCGGTTGGAATGGGACGCCGGAGCAAAGCGCTCCAAGACCGTGGATGAAGTTTTTCTGCCTGCCGATGATGTGATTCTGGCCATCGGGCAGGAGAACGCGTTTCCCTGGATCGAACGCGATTTGGGAATTCAATTCGATCAATGGGAAGTGCCGGTGATAGATACGGCCACTTTTCAATCCACGCGGGAAGGCGTATTTTTTGGCGGCGACGCGGCTTTCGGGCCGAAGAATATTATTTGGGCCGTTGAGCATGGCCACCAGGCCGCCATTTCGATCCACAGTTTTTGCGAAGGCACGCCGCTGAACGAACGGCCCGCTTACGGCATGAACTTAGTTACCCAGAAGATGGGTATCAGCGAGTGGAGTTATCAGAACGATTACAACGCCGCCGCGCGCCAGAAGATGAAGCACGTGGATCTGGTGAAGCGGTTCAGCGATCTGAACATAGAGGTAGAGGTCGGTTTCACGCCAGAACAAGCGGCTACGGAAGTGGAGCGCTGCCTCAATTGCGATATGCAGACCGCATTCAGCGCGCCCCGGTGTATTGAATGCGATGCCTGTGTGGATGTTTGCCCGGTGCAGTGCCTGACCATCACGCGCGACGGCGACGAGCCGGATCTGCGAACGTGCCTGTCGGCTCCCGCGCTCAATCCAGACCAGGCGCTGTATGTCTCGGCGCCCCTGCCGCAAACCGGACGCGTCATGGCAAAGGACGAAGATGTCTGTGTCCATTGCGGTTTGTGCGCGGAGCGTTGTCCCACGGCGGCCTGGGATATGCAAAAGTTCGATCTCATCATTCCATATGCAGGACTGAAGACGTGCAGCCAAACTCTAGTAACCAAGTAAATGATTTCGCCATTAAACTGGCCAACGTAAACGGGACGGGCTCCGCTAGCGCGAACGGCTTGCTGATGCAGGCTATTTTCCGAATGGGGATTCCAGTTTCGGGCAAAAATCTCTTCCCGTCGAACATTCAAGGCCTGCCTACGTGGTATGAAATTCGCGTGAACGGTGAAGGCCACACGGCGCGCGCCCTGGATTACGATCTGATGGTGGCGATGAACGCGCAGACCTATGCGCGCGATATTGAGGAAGTGCGTCCAGGCGGGTACGTGCTGTATGATTCGTCGTGGCCGCTCGAAAAATCTCTCTACCGGGATGACTTGAACTTTTTGCCGGCGCCGTTTGCGCGGATTTGCAACGAACATTTCTCGGACCCGCGCGCGCGTACGCTCATGAAGAACGTCGCCTACGCGGGATCGCTGGTGGCCGTTCTGAATGTCGATCTGCCGACGGTTGAGGAATTGCTTGACGAGACGTTCGCCGGCAAGAAGGCGCTACGCGAATCAAATCTGCAAGCCCTGCGCCTGGGCTACGAATACGCCAAAGAAAAATTTGCCTGCCCGCTGCCGTTCCATTTGGCGCCAATGCAAGCGAACTCGGACAAAATTCTGATTAACGGCAACACGGCCACCGCGCTTGGCTGTGTTTACGCAGGCGCTACGGTGGCAGCCTGGTATCCGATTACGCCAGCCACGTCTGTCATGGATGAATTTAAAAGCCTGTGCGAGAAGTTCCGGCGCGATCCGGACACCGGCAGAAATAACTACTGCATTCTGCAAGCAGAGGACGAGTTGGCCGCGATCGCGATGGTGATTGGCGCGTCCTGGAATGGGGCTCGCGCGTTTACCTCTACTTCGGGGCCGGGTATTTCGCTGATGAACGAGTTGCTGGGGCTGGCTTACTATTCAGAGATTCCGGCAGTGGTCATCGATGTGCAACGGGTAGGACCGTCAACGGGCATGCCTACCCGGACACAACAAGCGGACTTGCTGGAATGCGCTTACGCGTCTCATGGAGATACGAAACATATTCTCCTGTTTCCGGCCAATCCGGCTGAGTGTTTTGAATTTGCCGTAAAGTCATTCGATTTGGCGGAGCGCTTTCAAACGCCAGTCATTCTGCTTTCCGATCTCGACATCGGAATGAACGACTGGGTTGTGCCGCAATTTACCTGGGATGACGCCTACCAGCCGGATCGAGGAAGAGTGCTCACGGAAGAGGAACTGGAGAACTTGCCGAAGTTTTATCGTTATTCGGACGAAGATGAAAATCACGTGGCGGCCAGGACGCTGCCGGGCGTGCATTCCAAGGGCGCGTATGTCACGCGCGGTTCCGGCCATAACAAGCTTGGCGCCTACACTGAGACGCCCTCCGAATATCAGGCGGTGATAGACCGGCTGGCGCAAAAACACCAAGCGGCGGCCCGTGCTGTGCCCGCGCCAAAGATTCAGACGGCGGACCAGCCACGATTTGGCGTTGTCACGCTGGGTGGTTGCGATCTTGCCGTCCGCGAAGCCATGGAGATTCTTGCAGAGCGCGGAATTCCTGCCGATTTTATGCGGATTTGCGGCTTCCCGTTCGATACAAGCGTGGAGGCTTTCTTGAATCAGCACGCCGTCAATTTTGTGATCGAGCAGAACCGCGATGCCCAGCTCCGGTCCCTGATCACGCTGGAAACCGGCGTCGCCAAAGACCGCCTGCGGTCAGTGCTGGCTTATGGCGGATTTCCCTTGAGCGCCCGAAATGTAGTGGACGGAATCTTAGGTCAACTGGAGAAATGATTTGCCGTCGATAGTAAAACCATCTGTTAGTCATCCGGGCTTGCAACGCAATAAGCTTGGGCTTACCGTTCGCGAGTATGAAGGCGCCATGTCTACGTTGTGCGCCGGCTGCGGACACGATTCCGTTACGGCCGCCATCGTCCGCACGTTATGGGAGATGTCCATGGAGCCGCACTTGCTGGCGAAGATGAGCGGCATCGGCTGTTCTTCGAAGACGCCGGCTTATTTTGTGAACGGCGCGCACGGCTTCAACTCGGCGCACGGACGCATGCCTGCCATTACGACTGGCGCGGTGGCGGCGAACCGGCAGATGACGTACATCGGCGTCTCTGGCGATGGCGACTCCCTTTCCATTGGAATTGGCCACTTGTGCCATGCCATACGCCGGAACGTGAAGATGGTTTACGTTATCGAAAACAATGGCGTGTACGGGCTGACCAAGGGCCAGTTCTCCGCTTCGGCGGATGCCGGCTCGAAAAGCAAACGCGGAGAGGCGAACCGCATGTCGCCGATTGACCCAGCCATGTTGGGCCTCAGCATAGGAGCGACGTTTGTTGCGCGTAGTTTTTCAGGAGACAAAGAGCAGCTTGTGCCAATCTTGAAAGCCGCGTTCGCGCACCGGGGATTGGCTCTTATAGATGTGATTTCTCCTTGCGTTACCTTCAACGATCACACTGGTTCCACCAAGAGCTACCAATACACACGGAAGCACGAGGCGCGAGCAACGGAAACCGACTTCGTGCCGCCGGCAAACGAGATTCTTGCCGGGATCAGCACGGATGGAGTAACCGCTGTCACGATGCACGATGGAAGCGTAGTGCGCTTCAGGGCCGTTCCTCCAGGATATGATCCAACAGACCGGCAAAAAGTGATGACGTACTTGCAAGAGCGGCACAGCAAGGGTGAAATTGTCACCGGCCTCTTATTCATGGATGAAACAGTCAGTGATCTTCACGAGATGAACAACACGCCCGATGCGCCACTCGCTCGATTGCCTTACGCGAAGCTGTGTCCGGGGTCGGCAGCATTAAAGGAATTCCAAAAAGAGTTTAGATGACGGAAACTCAGACCTGCAATTTGCGCAGATAGAGAACGCTAGCCTTCATCGCATCAAGGTTCAATTCCACGAAGTAGTTCTTGAGACCGCCGATCTTCGCCGCGCTAAATATTTTCTTCCAATCCAGGTCGCCTTGTCCTGCCGCTACTGTCTTGTTAGCCGACGCTGACCAGTCCTGCACGTGCATGGAGGTGAAGCGGCCCGGATACCTGGTGAAATATTCGGCTGCGTCGTAGCCGCGGCTGATGGCGGAGCATTGGAACTGGAACGTAATCAAGTTTGGATCCAGTAGATCCAAGAGCAGATCATAGGTGCGTTTGCCATCCACGGTAGTAAATTCGAATTCCTCATTGTGAAGGCCCTGCTGAATACCGGCTCGCACCGACTGCTCACCCATTTTGTTGAATTCTTCAGCCGCGCGCTTCACATCGTCCATCGCCGGATTCTGAGGACCCGCTAGGGTTGGCACTATCATTTGGGTCAAGCCCACTTCTTTTGCCCATGCAATTCTGCCGTCAAAATTGTCTCTCAGTTCCTGCATGCTGAAGTGCGCGCTTTCGCATTTCAGGCCGGCGTCATTTAAGATGGTTTGGATTTCAGACCCTTTATACTTGGCGAGGCCGCCGAAATTAAACTCGGCATAGCCAACCGGCGAGCACAACTCAACTTCCTGAAATCCGGCATCCGCCAACTCCTTCATCGTGCCGGCGAAATCCTTTCCGATCAAATCTCTGACGGTATATGTCTGACACCCAATGGGTATTCCTAGCGGATTCGTACTCATCTCTCTCCAATTACTTAATTCGTTTTGGCTCTGCCTGGCAGAGCAAAAGCGATATATCCTCTGGGTAGTGCCGAACTCGTGTCAGCGACTGGCGCGCGCCCGCCGGGAGCCACAGTTGCATTGACGATGAGATATTGCTTCCCGTCGGCCTCATACATAGCGGGAATTCCCTGAGACTGCCCCGGCAGTTTCGCCGTCCAAAGTACTTGCCCCGTCTCTGCGTCGTACGCCCGTATCGTCATGTCACCCCCGGCCAGGAATATCAATCCGGTCGAAGTGGTAACCATTCCGACGCGGATGCCAATAGCGCCTGTACCATGGATGCCTTCCCGGAGCGCGCGCAGATCATCACCCACCGGAATCTGCCACTTGATAGTGCCTTTGTTGAGGTCATAGGCGGTCAGCGTCGAATAGGGCGGCTTAATAATGTTACCCATGATGTTATAGCCGGTGTAATAACGATTTGCCGGTACATCCAACCCTTCTGGATAGGGTGGCCCGCCCATTGGACCGTACGGGTTATTGGCGCGGGCGGCGGCGACCGTGGCCGTCATCCCTTGACCGGCCGGCGCCCCTCCTGATGCCACCACCGGTCCTCCTAACGGTGTAGTCCCGGCCCCTGCACCCGCAGCAACTCCGGCGGAGGCGGGGTTGGTCAGATAAGCCAACAACGCGTCCATGCCGGCATCCTTAATGTCGGCACTGAACGCTGGCATCGGTCCTTTTCCGCCGCTCACGGTCGACCGGACTGTATCTGCTCCCAGCCGCGTCATGATTTCGATTAGCGATGGATAACTTCCATTCCCGCGCAAATCGGCGCCGTGGCACCCTTGGCAATTCCGTTCGTAAATGGCTTTCCCTTGCACCGCTGAACCACTTGCGGCGCGGCCTCCACCGCTTCGGCCCGGCATTTGAGAAGACATTTTCAAAATGGCCGGTTCATTCAGACACATGACATAGACACTGCCGTTGGTTGGGTTTGACGCGGTCGTTCCCCAATTGGATCCACCCTGGTTTCCCGGCATGTTGATTGTGTCCTTCATCGAAGGAGGAGTGTACATGCCATCGTTCCGCGCGCTGTCCACTACCTGCTTCCAATGCGCTCGCTCTTCGGCAGTCAAGATGTAGGGGTTGACATCGTCGGCCACGAATTTCTGCACCGCGAACGCAGGCGGGGCTGTTGGGAATGGCTGCGTCGGCCATGCTTGTTCGCCCGGCATATCGCTCTTCGGCACCGGCCGTTCGTCAATCGGCCAAAGAGGTTTACCAGTCACCCGGTCGAATACATATAGAAAGCCCGTCTTACCCGCCAGCGCCACGGCGTCCACTTTTTTCCCGTCATGCCGTACCGTTATCAATTGCGGAGCGGACGTATTGTCGTAATCCCATAAATCATGATGGACGGTCTGAAAGTGCCATAATCTTTTCCCCGTACGGGCGTCCAAAGCGAGCAGACAGTCTCCGAAAAGGTTGGCGCCGATTCGATCCGCTCCATAAAAATCGTAAGTGGCCGAACCGGTCGGGAAGTAAGCAATGCCGCGTTTTTCATCGACTGTAATTTCTCCCCAAGTATTTGCTCCACCGGCATAACGCCACGCATCTTTCGTCCATGTATCGTAGCCATATTCGCCCGGATGTGGAATCGTATGGAATTGCCACACCAGCGCGCCAGTAATTACGTCATAGGCGCGTAGATCCCCAGGAGGAGAAAGAAAGCCTTCGCCAGGCGAGGAACCTTCCAGGAGGAGGTTTTCGAAAATTTTGCCGGGATTATTCGATTGAATTCTGCCCATCGGTCCCGAGGTGGGATAGCGCCGGAGGCCGTCGTGCAGGTTGACCATGCCCTGCGTTCCGAAGCTTAGTATTGACTTGCCCGTGCTCGCATCAATCTCCTCCAGAAAACCGTTCTTTTGGAAGATGAGCCGCCGGTCCTTATGATCTTTGCTCTCCCAATAGTTGATACCGCGCGGCGCAATCCCTTGCAAGGCTTCGTGTATCCAAAGTTCTTTTCCCGTCGTCGCATCTAGCGCCACCAACGAGTTATTTCGCGCCAGCACATACATCACTTTGCCCACGATCAAAGGATTCCAAACGTAAGAGATGGTGTCATTGCTCGGATATGACCAAGCGACATCAAGCTGGCCGACGTTCGTCTTCGTGATTTGGGTGAACTCCAAATAGTGCGAGTTGTCAGGGCCGCCGCCGTTGTCAGTCCATTCTTGATGGCTCTGGGCTTTATGATTCTGCGCACACAAAAGCACGCAAGATGCACACGAGAGAAGAAGTCGAAAATGGCGCATGGCGTACTAGATGTCTTTCACTAACTCGTCCACAACGGATTGCACCGCCGCATACGGATCGGGGCCATTATTCCTGCCAGTTTCAATCGAAAACAATCCTTTGTATCCCACCTCTTTCGAGATCTTGACTGCATCCGCTTCGCTGTATCGCTCTGGTGCGTAGTGGGCATGACTGCTCCCTGATGAGAGCGGATAGAGTGCCCGCAAACCGGCAGCTCTGGCTGTGTTGTCCGGGAAGTTGCCGATGTCGGGGTTGGCGTGGATTCCCGCCGCCTTGATCACCTCGACCAAAACCTGCCAAGTGACGCCAGGATTCGCCGTGGATTGGCGGCCGCCGCCGCGGTTTTCCAGCGTGACAAACACCTTTCTGGATTTTCCGTAGTCGCCTATCATCTTCAACGTGGCAATTGCCGCCTCTCGCACTTCCGCGGCCAGCGTGCCTTGGTTCAGCATGACTCGCGGGCAGCCCACCGCAACCGCGTGATCGATCCATTGCTTAGTCAAGTCGATGGTTTCCAGGCGCACATAGTGTTCCGGCGCTGAAATGTTCAACGGCCCGAATTCCAGGCAGATCTGGTTCATCCGCGATCCCGCTTTTTTCAAGCGGTCACGTACTTCCTTGAAATAGACACTCTCAAGGGACGCGAAGTGCGAATGCTGAAATTCCACATGATGGATACCAAACCGGTCGGCGATCATCTGTGGAGTATCCAAAATATCAAGTGTCCGTGCCGGATCGTCGGGATGCGCGGGATTCTTCAAAACGCTATTGAAACTCAGCGTCATGACCGCGAGGCGGTCTAGTTTGGCTTGATCCGGCTTACTCCAGGCTCGCCCGGCAACGCCGGTTGCAATGGCGGCTCCCACAATAAAATCGCGGCGTCTCATGCTGGTCAAACCTGCAGTTGATGCAGATAAGGAACACTGGCTTTCATCGCATCCAAGTCCATTTCCACGAAGTAGTTCTTGATGCCGCCTATCTTTGCCGCGCTGAATATTTTCTTCCAGTCAAGATCGCCTTGTCCCACCGGCACGGTCTTCTTGGTTGCCGCCGACCAGTCTTGCACGTGCATGGAAATAAACCGGCCAGGATATTTCGTAAAGTACTCAGCGGCATCGAAGCCGTGGCTGATTGTGGAGCACTGGAACTGGAACTTCACCAGCTTCGGATCCAGCAGGTCAAACAATATGTCGTAAGTGCGCTTGCCATCAACGGACGACATCTCGAAATTCTCGTTATGCAGGCCCTGCTGAATACCGGCCTTTGCTGCCTGTTCGCCAAACTTGTTGTATTCGTCGGCTGCCCGTTTCACGTCGTCCATGGTGGGTTGCTTCGGGCCTCCAAGGCTCGCCACCAGCATTTGCGTCAGCCCAACATCTTTAGCCCAAGCTATGGCGCCACTGAGGTTCTCTCTCAACTCCTTCATCGCGAAGTGTGAACTTTCGCATTTCAGTCCGACATCGCTTAACACCTTACGCAGTTCCGGGCCTTTGTATTTAGCGATACCTCCAAAATCAGCTTTGGCGTAACCGGCGGGCGAGCACAATTCAATGCGCTGGAATCCGGCATCCGCCAATACTTTCATCGTGCCCGGGAAATCTACCCCGATCAGAGCCCTGACTGGGTATGTCTGGCAGCCAATCGGCATCCCGAGCGGATCGGCGTCAAGTTCGGAAACCAATGTTGACAGCCATCCGGCCGTCCCGGCTGTGGCGGTTCTGATGAGAGCCTGTCTTCTCGAAAGCAAAAAGCACCTCCACTTCGTTACCTGCATCGTTGCAAACAACGTTTGGAAATCATATCAACCGTGGCGCGACGGACGAACGGAAGTATGGCAAGAAGGCTAAGGCAATTTCAAGAACTGCGGGAGGTTTTCGGTCGCATTCCCCATCGCGCGCGCCAAACTGAGCTTCGCCACGTTGTGAGCGAAGACGCTATTAATACAGTCGAGTTCAGCGCTGGCCACCGATTCTTGCGCTTGCACCACCTCGACATTGTCCGAAACGCCAGCCTGGAACTTCTGGCGGGTCAAGTCGAGCGTTTCTTTGGTTACCGTTAGATTCTGATCCGCAACATTGATCTGTTTGGTAGCCGCTTGCAAATCAAGAAACGCACTGCGCACATCGCTTTCAATCTTTCCGCGAAGATCTTCCACTTCAGCTCGCCTCTGCAACACCGCGGCGTCGGCCTGTTCCATATCACCTTCAGCGCGGCCACCCCGCCAGATAGGAACAGTGAGTGTTCCTGTAACGGAAAATGTTCCATGCGCTTGACTAGGATTCATGCCGTTAGCGCCGTAGTCGGCAGTCAGCGCAAGGGAAGGTAGCCGCTCGGCGCGCGCGGCCGATTTGGTAAGCTCCGAAGCGCGAATCTGCGCCTCAGCAGCCTTAAGATCCTGGCGATGAGCATACGCCTGTTGCAGGGCGTCTTCGACGTTAATTGTGGGGGCGCTCGAAAATGGAATGTTGTCGGTGATCTCAAACTGATCATTAGCAGGCAAGCCTGTCAAGCGAGCTAAATTGATCTTTTGCTTTGCCAGATCGTTGCGAAGCGTCTCCAGCCGCTCCTGTTGCGTCAACATCTGCACGCGGCTCCGGTTTACGTCTGTTTGTGCCACCAATCCGACGCCGCGCTGCTGAGAAGTCTGCTGAAAAAGTGCGGTAGCCGTATCCAATTGCGCCTGAGCGGAATCGACACGCGCCTTTGCGGCGATCGCTTGTAAGTACGCGCCGCCGACAGCCAAAACGACCAAATCCCGCGCGTCTTTCATGGATAGTTCGTTAGCGCGCGCGGTCTCCTCCGCGGACCGGTAGTTCCGCAACGCCGTAAAATCGGCGATCGTTTGCGTCAGGCGCGCACGCAGGTCAAAGTAATTGAACGGGCCAACGATGCTGGGAATGGAGAGTCCAGGAATCGGCGACTGAATGCGTATGCCGGCCACCGCGAGGTTTGTTTGCTGCTCCGTTTCGCTTGCCGTGGCAATCAGATTCGGAAGCAGGGAACTACGTGCGACTCGCGCTTGGCCCCGGGACTGGCGAATAGCCTGCGTGATTCCCACGGTTCCAAGGTTGTAATCGAGACCGCGCTGGATCGCTTCACGCAAGGAAAGCTTTCCAGAAAATGGAGATTTCGCAAGGCTGCTGGCGCTGCCCGCATAGGGGCCGGCCGTCTGCACGGATGTGTTCAGTGTATTGACACTGGTGGTCGTGCCTGGCACCGGCGATTGAGTGGCCGTGATAGAGCCGCCCTGCCCGCCGCGTCCGGAGAGCGGTAGTTGCGTCGCCACAGTTCCCTGGGACGCAGAGGCCGGCGGTCCGAACTGTGCGTGGGCACAAGTTATTCCCAAAAACAAGAATGCCAATGTTTTACTAATGGTTCTTCTCATGATCTGATTCGTCCTAACCCAGTTGTTTCCGGAATCGCCAAACACTTAACGAGACCAGAACAACGGTAAACGCCAATAGCGCAAGGAAATTGGGCCAGAGTGTCTCAAATCCGCTACCCTTCAACATGCTGGCCCGCGCGATCACTCCGAAGTGGTAAATCGGGTTGAACTTCGTCAATGGCTGCATCCAGTGAGGCATGGCTTCCATGGGCGTCAATGCTCCGGACAAGCTGGACATGGGTGGATTGACAAAAAAACTGGTCAGTTGCGCTTGTTCCGCCGACTTGGTAAACGTCGCGATAAATGTTCCGATGCCTATCCCGGAGAGCAGACACAGCGCAGCGCCGCTAAACACTAGCAAAAAGCTTCCATGGAAGGGCACATGGAACACGATGCGCATTAGGCCGATGGCCATTAGCGCCATCAGGCACAACAAAAAGAACAGCGGCGCAATTTTGGCAAGAATGATTTCCGATGTCCCCGCGGGCGACATGAGTAATTGCTCAATCGTGCCGGCTTCGCGCTCTTTCACCATGGTGGCGGATGCAACAATCGAGCCGTTTAAGATACAAAGCAAACCAAGGATGCCTGTCACCGTGAACCAGGATGTAACCAGACCGGGGTTATATAAAAAAGACGGTTGCAAATCGACTGCGCCACGGCGTCCCACGTCCGATACCGCAATCTGCTGAAAGCTGGCATGCAGACCGGCGCTTTGCAGCCCGGCCGTATAGGTCGCAATAACGCCCTCCGCGTAATTACGGGCGATAGTGGCCGTATTGGCATCCATCGCATTCAACAGAAATTGAACGCTGGCTTGACGTCCTCTTTGCAAGTTGCGCGCGTAGTCGTAGGGAATGACAAGCCCCGCCTGCACTTTCCCTTGCGCGAGGGCATCGCTCAACCGCTCGGGTGACAGAAAGTAACCGGAAAGACGGAAGCTTTTGCTTTCGCTAAGAGTCGCCACCAATTCGCGGCTCTCCGGCGTGCGGCTTTCGTCGATGACGCCGAGCCGCAGATTTTGTACCTTGGAATTCAAAACGAACCCAAAGAGCATTAATTGCAAGACCGGCGGCAGGATCAAAGACATGGCAACGCGGCGGTCGCGGCGTATTTGTCCAAATTCCTTCTGAATTAGGGCCCGCAGGCGAGGAGTGAAGAGTTTCATGGTTTATGCCTTTACCTGCATTCGCCGCATGGTGCGCCACGCGAGCATATAGAACACCAATCCCGTAAAGCCGATAATGACGACTTCCAGCCAAGTGGAAGGCCAGCCGCCCCCTTGCAAAAAGGCGTCGCGCACCACATAGATGTAGTGTTTGCCCCAAACGAAATCGGAAATCCAGCGGATCTGGGGCGGGATATTGTCAATGGGAAAAATGAGTCCGGAAAGCAGGAACACCAATAGGAAACCGCCCAGTGCTACCACTTGCATGGCGGCTACGCGGCTGGGAATGGCTGCTCCAACCATAGTCCCGAAGGATGCCACGCAGAACGCGTACAACACGGTAGCTACAACAAACGAGCTGGGATCGCCCGCGAAGGTCAAGCCGAAGTAAGTTCTGAGTAAGACCAGCAATGGAATGCACTCGGCAAGTCCTACTAAGGTAAAAGCAAGGATCTTTCCCAAGAGAAATTCATGCGCCGATATGCTCGAAACGTAGACCTGCAGGATGGTCTTCTTTTCGCCCTCCTTTGCCATCGCGAGCGATGCCAACAACGGCGCAAACATCGACATGGCAAGAACGAAAACGCCAGGCCCCGAATATTTCTTACTCGACAGGCCAGGGTTGTACCAGAGCCGTATCTCTGCTTGTACCGGCTGCGGACTGGAGGCGCCTGTATTGGCGGCGTTGTAGGCGCGTACGATGCGGTCGGCATCGCCGGATACCAAGCTCGCTGTATTAGAGTCGGAACCATCTACCAAGAACTGAACCGGCGTACTCTTCCGGCGTAGAACATCGCGTTCAAAATGCGTTGGAATGATAAGAGCCGCTCTTGCCGTATTGGAAGTGAACGCCTCTTGCGGCTGGCGATTCGTAGGCCAGGAAACGACGTACAACGAGTTTGACGCGCGGAACGCATCAGCGAATTGACGGGATGCGGAGGAATCGTCAAAGTCTTGCACAATAATCGGCAAATGGCTGACCGTCAGCGCGATGGATGACCCCAACAAGAGAAGAATGATGACCGGCAGCACCAGCACTAAGGCCAGCGCCAAGCGGTCACGAACAACCTGGATCAGTTCTTTGCGAGTTTGCGCAAGAATACGCCGCATGCGTGCACCCTCTCAATCTTCCGAAGCCACTTTTCCTTGTTGGCGCGCCTTTTCCACAACGCTGATAAATACGTCTTCGAGCGAAAAGCGCTCTTCCCGCACGGATAAGACGCGAATCCCTTTTTTTGCCAATTCCTGCGCGGTGTTTTGCATACCAGCCTGCGCTTCTTCGTCTGTGATGACATGCAGCCGGTCCCCAAACAGCGAAACCCGCCAGCGCTCCGACGTTTTCTTCAACAGGTCCGCCGCACGTTGCGGCTGATCGACCACGTATTCCAGCAGGTGGCCTTCCTGCCGATTTTTGATTTCGCTGGGCGTGCCTTCCGCGACAAGCTCGCCCGCTACCATGAATCCGAGCCGGTTGCATTGTTCCGCTTCTTCCAGGTAATGGGTCGTCACGAGAATGGCTGACCCCAGATCGGCCAGCCGATTGATGATCGTCCAGAAAGCTCGCCGAGCCAGTGGATCAACGCCCGATGTCGGTTCATCCAGAAACAGAACGCTGGGTTCATGCATAATGGCCGCGCCCAGCGCGACACGCTGCTTCCAGCCACCAGGTAAACTGCCGGTAATCAGTTTTTCTTTACCTTCCAGTCCTGAAAAGGAAAGCGCCCAGCGGCGTTTCTCCTGCCTCTCCTCTTCCGGAACGCCGTAGACCCCAGCGAAGAAATTGAGGTTCTCTTCAATCGACAGATCGTCGTAAAGCGAGAACTTCTGCGACATGTACCCAATGCGTTGGCGCACACTCTGTGACCGCAAGCTGCCGTGCTCACCCGCAAGCTGCATTTCGCCCGACGTGGGCGCAAGCAAGCCGCAGAGCATTTTAATGGTGGTGGTCTTGCCCGCGCCATTGGCTCCCAGCAATCCGTAGACTTCGCCGTATCGGATTTGAACGCTGACATGCTTCACGGCGGTGAAGGCCCCAAATTGTTTTGTGAGATTATTTGCGCCGATGGCGATTTGCCCGCGCAGATTCTTATGGTCATGCCGCCCTGGGAATGGGTCGGATCGCACTTCCTGTCCCAGACCACGCAGCTTGGCGACGAAGGTGTTTTCGAGAGTTGGCTCGCTGACGCGAATGTCTGAAATTTCCAGTTGCGCGGACTTCAGTAAGCTCTCGACAAATTGCTTTCCTTGATCCGGATGAAGAACCAACAAATCCAGACGGTCGCCGAAACGCTGGACGTCCACAATTTCTTTTTCGGCGCCGGCGTTTTGGCCAAGCAGCTGTTCGGCTTTCGGCAGATTTGACGTTCTGAGCTCCAGCCGCTTGGCGTTCAAACCGGCGCGCAACTCTGCCGGAGTTCCCGTTTGATGGATCTCGCCTTGATGCATCAAAGCCACGCGGTGACAGCGTTCGGCTTCATCCAGGTAAGGAGTGGCCACAAGAATGGTGAGGCCATCCGCGGCGAGATGCGCTAAGGTATCCCAGAATTCGCGGCGGGACACCGGATCTACGCCGGTTGTGGGTTCATCGAGCAATAGGACGCGGGGTTCGGGAACAAGCGCGCAAGCCAGTGCCAGTTTTTGTTTCATGCCGCCACTGAGCCGTCCGGCCAGCCGGTCCTGAAAACGGTCCATATCAAACATTTGCAGGTAGCGTAATCCGCGCTCTGTAATCTCCGCGCGAGGCACGCGCCGCAGATCACCGATATAACGAATGTTTTCGGCGACCGTCAGGTCTGTATAAAGACTAAAGGTCTGCGTCAGGTATCCGGTTTGCGAGCGAGCTTCGCGGGCCGGCCTGCCAAACACTTCCACTGAGCCTGACGTCGCCTCCATCACGCCAGCCAGAATCTGGAATGTAGATGTCTTCCCCGCGCCATCCGGACCGATTAATCCGAAAATCTCGCCACGCACGACCTGCAGGCTGATGCCTCGAACGGCATCAATTGCGCCGTAACACTTCCGGAGATTCCTGACGTGAATCGCCTGCGAATCTGAACTTCGATCTCTATCAGGCGCAATCCGATCGAGAGCCGCGGCCGTCATTGGCTCGCCTTATGTGCCGGCCATTCGTTGCCTTGGACGAGAATTTCTCCGTCGACCGGCATCCCCGGCTTGGCATAACCAATACCGGTTTTCAGTTGTAGCTTGACGCCGACCACCTGCTTTACGCGATCGTCACGGAAATACGTGTTCTCTGGGGTGAACGTCGCTTGCGGGTCGATGCGCGAAACGTACGCATCTAATGACTGATTCGGATTGGAATCAAGATAGACATGTGCCGCCTGGCCCAGTTTTACTTTTCCGATCTGGCCTTCCGGCACAAACCCGCGCAGATAGACCTTGGTCAAATCAAGCAACGTGATGATTGCGGTTCCCGCGGTTACCACTTCACCTGGCTCCGCCGCGCGCGTGACGACAGTGCCGGTAAACGGAGCCACTACGGTGAGGTCCTGACGGTTTGCTTGTGCTTCCACAAGTTGATAACGAGCCTGTTCAGCGGTGGCCGCTGCATTGGCAATCTCGGCTTCCTGTTGTGCAATTTGCCGCTGCACGCCGGCTACTTGCGCTTCGCGGATTCCCGGATTCGTTAAATTCGCCTGGGCAGTCGTAAGAGCGCCGCGAGCCGCTTCCACGCGTCTCTTGGCCGCGGCGACGGCTGCCGCCTGTTGATCCGCCGTGGCAACCGATTGCTTGCCTTGCCGCTCCGAGACCGCTCCGGCTTGCGCCAGGCGGGTATAAGCATCTTTGTCAAAAAGCGCAAGCTGATAGGAAGCCTCTTGTTGCGCGAGATCCGCCTGGGCGGCGGCGAGATCGGCTTCCCCTTGCCGCACGCGTCCTTGCGAGTCTACTTTCGATTGCTCGGTGAACAGTTGGTTCTGTCTAAGCTGTTCCTGCAAAATAGCGACCTGCGCGCGCGCCGACAAGGTGCTCGCCCGCGCGGCCACCAGGGCGGACTGCGCCTGATCCTGACGCGCACGCACCTGTTGATCGTCTAGAATCGCAATAACATCTCCGGCGTTGACCGTGTCGCCTTCGCGCACGCGAATTTCAAGAATGCGGCCCGCCGTCTTGGGTGCAACCGCCGAGTCATCGCCTTCAATCCGGCCGCTGAGAGTCACGATGCTTTCAGGAATTGCCGGGGTAAAAAAGAACATTCGCCAGATTAAGACCGCCACGCCCGCCAGGACAATGACAACCAGGAATGGAACAATTCGCCTGCGAGGTTTCTGTTGAGCATGCTGCCCGTTGTCTTTGGGGCCATTGCTGGGGCCCGCTTTATCTGAAGTTTGGCCTGGGATTTCCATCGCGGAATCCGGCGCTTTTTCTTCGATCATTTCCGTTTCCTTGGCAATTTCGGCGGTGTTTCCGTGGGAGAACCATCACGCGCCGCGCGGAGATAGGCGAGTGAAAAATCAGCAATATGATTTGCAACCATTGCTCTTTGCTCCGGCGACATTTTCATCTCCGGCCAAAGTTGGGACATAACGGGCTGGGCATGCGAATAATGGGCGACTTGCCCCATAATGCTGTGCGTGCAAAGACGTGTTTTTTCATGACTCATCGGAAGATGCAAGATCTCTCCGACCAGCGAGCGCACCCGGTCATACAGGGGCTGGATAGTCTCTTCGATTAAGCGGCCCAGCGCTGGAGTGGGGTTTGCCATTTCCTTTAACATGAAGCGTAAAAGCAGACCAAACCGGTCGCGAGCGGTGGCGCATAAACGTTCCAGAATTCCATGAATAATCTGGCGCAAGGCATCGCAAGGATCGGCATTCTGCTCGACAGCGTGGTTAAGCAATGCCATCTTTGCCTCGGCGTCAATGGCATAACGAATGACCGCGAGATAAAGTTCCAGCTTGTCGCCGAAGTGGTAATTGACCAATGCCAAATTGACTCCGGCGCGCTGGCAGATATTGCGCACGGTAGCGCCTTCATATCCGCGCTCGGAAAAAACGTGAACGGCCGCTTGAAGCAATTTGGCCCGGGTATCGTCCGGTTCGTCTTGCTCCAGCTTCCGTTGCAAAGACCGCCGGCCCATATAAACAGCAGTTTAGAACAGATGTTTAATTTTTGTCAATGTGTAATCGGCGTGCGATACGGGGCAGGTACGATGGAGAATTATGCAGTCAAATGGGATGAAATATATACTACTCGCAGTTTTAGCGAGCGGTGGAGTCGGCACAGTGCTCGCACAGAGCGCGGTAGATCAGTTGCAGCCTCTGGTGGAAATTTCGGCGTGGCGGTTGATCGTAGCGGAGCAGGTAGCACTGGCAAAGTGGGATAGCGGAGCCGCGGTTGAGGACGCTCCCCGAGAGGCGCAAGTCATCATGGCCGCCGTGAAAGTTGGCGAGACGAAGGGTTTGGATCGCACATCAGTATCTAACTTTTTCAAGGGCCAGATTGAAGCCAACAAAATTGTTCAATATTCTTTATTGGCGGATTGGCGCCGGACCAGCGGAGCCCCGGCACACGCGCCGGTCAACTTAGTCAAAACAATCCGGCCGGAGCTCGACCAGATACAAACGGGATTAGTCGCGGAATTGGCGCACACCAAGGAAGTCCGTTCCAAAACCAGCTGCCGCGTTGATGTCGCAAAGGCAATTGGCAAATACGTATCAACGCATAAACGCGATTCAGTGCCGATGCTTGAGATCACGCTCGACCGTGCCCTGGCTGGTGCTTGTACCTAAGGTATGAGCACAATCTTTCCGCCCAATGAACCTTCTTCGGCAAGCCGCTGCGCCTCGCCGGCTTCGCTCAGTTTCATTTTTTTGACTATGGGAATACTTAACAATCCGTCCCGGACGGCGTCCGCCATCTGCCGGAGGAGAGCTGCCTCCGGATGCGCCATGAATGCTTCAACCCGGATATCTTTGCCCTCGGCTTCTTTCGGTTTTCCTAAAACAGATCCGAGTACGCCGCCCGGTTTCAACTTTGTGATCAGCTTGCCGATTAACTCGCCGTCCACGGTATCTGCTATTGCATCCAACAGCGGCAGATTGGCTACGTCGCTGTCATTGTCGATTCCGGCCACCTGATTTGCACTCAACTGACTGGCCGCTTCTTTCTGCTTCGTCTTGACTCCAGCGATGACCGTCGCACCCAGTTGCTTGGCGAAACAGACAGCCGAGCGGCCCACACTTCCCATTGCCCCGGTCACCAGGACCACGTCTCCTCGCTTCGGCTGAATATGCTGAATCAATTGAGCGCCGGTCGTCACCACAAGCGGCAGAGCAGCGGCTTGTTCTATATCGAGCCCATCTGGAATGACGGTGAGCACGTCCGCTTTGGCGGTCAAGTACTCTGCGTAGCTACCGTTCACTATCCCCATCACCAACTGGCCCGATTTTAAATTCCTGACGCTAGCGCCCGTCTTCACTACGGTCCCGGCCACATCGCGTCCTAGAATTGCTGGAAACTTGACGGGCATCCTGTCTTTCGCCGCTCCGCTGCGTATTTTCCAGTCAATCGGATTCACGCTCGTCGCCGCCACCTTCACGAGGACTTCATCCGCCCCGGGCTCGGGCGTTACCACATCTTCGTACCGCAATTGATCAACGCCGCCGTATGCGTGTATTTGCACAGCTTTCACGTAATTTCCTCCTCAAGAGCGTAGATCCATTTAGCCGCAACTCGGCTACAAAACGAAATTACGGTCTCGTTGAGGATACGCTTTGCATTATTTGGCGGAGTTAATTCCACTCCAAGTGATCACCGCTCCGGCAATCGGCCCATCAGGGCGTACTATGTTCTTTGTCTTTAAAAGCCTTTTATTTAATCGGCGATTCCCGGATTAGGTGGGTCGATCCCAAGCGCCGTGGCCAATGCAATTAAATGATCCTGCTCCTGGACCAGAATTCCGCGCAGGCTTTCGGCAATGGCGAATTCGTTTAATTCATCCGCCTGCTTGATCCGGCGACGATATTGACGGATGGTCTCTTGCTCATTTTCCAGATCGAACTGGAGCATTTCTTCCGCCTTTTCAGAGGTCTTCACGGGCTTCGGCTTCACGGACGGCATGCCGCCCAGATAATCGACGTGATTAGAAATCTGCAGCGCATGGTCAAGTTCTTCCTTGGCATGGATCGCGAGTTCGTCCGCGATGTTCATGTAAGCCGCGCCCTTCAGCACTTGCGAATAATTCACGTAGGCGATTATCGCCTGATATTCACGGGCTAGATCTTCATTAAGCGCGTCGATAAGCTTCTCGCGCGTGATCTTGGTTTCTACCGCATTAGGCATAAATGTTCCAGCAGTTCTTAGACCGCATCGTGCCGAAAACGTTTCGCTCCAATGGGTCCGCAGCGGCGAATCCACTTATGAGTCACTTCGGTTTAATAAATGGGCTAGGTTTCCGGCGCGGTACCACCTATAACCATATGACTCAAGTAAGATGCAGTGTTTACCGTTTGAATCAGCAACGCTGTGGTCCTCTGAAAGTAGATTCAGTAACCGTTCGCCAACCTCTCCTGGTAAGCCGACATCCAAGCGTATCTCGCGCGGCGTAGCGCTTAGATTGTGCAAAGCGACAACAGAGTTATTGCGCCAGTCGTAGCGCATGCCGAGTATAGTTGGGCTTCCGGTTCGCAATAGCACGAAATCACCCCAGCCAAACTCCGGCACCTCTTTGCGCATCCGGATGATCCGTTCCATCCAATTCAGCAGAGAGTTCGGATCGTGGCGTTGGTCCGCGACATTTATGTGTTCATAGCCGTATACGCTGTCGCTAATCACCGGCAGAATTGGTTTGTTTGCCGAAGTAAATCCTCCCTGTGGTTCGGTGGACCACTGCATCGGGGTTCGTGAAGCTAGCCGTTCGGGAAGACTGAGGTCGTCACCCATCCCAATTTCGTCGCCATAGCGAATCACCGGCGTACCGGGAAGGGTCATCATCAGACTATAGGCCAACTCCAGCCGCCGACGATCGCCCTGCAGCATCGGCGCTAGCCTTCGCCGGATGCCGCGGTTGTACAGTTGCATGTCCTTTTCTGGTGCGAAAGCATCAAAGACGGATTGCCTTTGCTCCTCGCTGAGCCGGCCTAGATCCAATTCGTCATGATTTCTCAAAAACTGGCCCCATTGCCCTGTGCTTGGCCGGGGCTTTGTGTTCTTTAGAGCCACGCTCAGCGGTCGAGCGTCGGCCGTTGCAAGCGCATAAAATAACGTCTGGTTCACTTGAAAGTTGAACATCATCTGCAGCCGCTCTCCGGCCTTTCCGAAATACTCCATATCGGTGTCTGGCAGAACATTTGCCTCGGCAAGGACGATGGCGTCGCCTTTTCGCCAGCTCAAGAACTCACGAAATGTTCGCAATATCCCGTACTGCTCTCGCTGCCGTGAGATCGAAGGCCCTTTCTCGGCAATGACGAATGGCGCCGCATCCATGCGAAACCCGGAGATTCCCAATTGAATCCAAAAACCCATGATTTTTAGAATCTCTGCTTGCACGTCCGGGTTGGCTGTATTCAGGTCTGGTTGGAAATCATAGAAGCGGTGAAAGTAATAGCAACCCGCGGCGTTGTCGTAAGTCCAGGTTGATTTTTGAACGCCTGGAAAGACAATGCCGCTCGCGGCGTTCTTCGGTTTCTTTTTTGACCACACATACCAATCGCGGTACTTGGATTGCGGGCTGCTTCTCGCTTCACGGAACCATGGATGTTCGTTAGAGGTGTGGTTGACCACCAGATCCATCAGCACACGAATGCCGCGCTGTTCGCAGCCGCGGGTGAACTCAACAAAATCGCCAAGCGTGCCATATTTCGCGTCAACGCCGTAGTAATCCGCGACGTCATATCCTCCGTCGCGTCCGGGCGACGGTAGAAAGGGCATTAACCAAATTGCGGTTATGCCGAGCCCGAGCAGATAGTCCAGCCGGCGCATGAGACCTTTAAAATCTCCGATGCCGTCGCCATCGGCGTCCATATAGGTCTCCGTGGAAAGGCAATAAATAATAGCGTTCTTGTACCAAAGATCGTTAATCAATATCAGCTCCGTGGTTCGCGCGGCCGCGCGTTCTTATGGAAAGCGTATCGCTATGTTGTCGAGAATTGCGGCGCGCGCCGTATACAGCCTCGTTCTAATCACCGCACTTCATAGTTCTCTCCGGGTTCGATGATGAACTCGAATGCATTGCGCCGCCAGGCGCCCTGCGGATGGCTGCCGCTGTCCGTTTGAACGGACAAGTGATTCGAAGACAACCTACTTGAACCTATTGCCGCGACACGAATACGGCTCTGACCATCGCGAAAATAAATTGTAGTTTCGGCCGCCGCGCCAAGCGGATAGACCCTTGCCAGCACCTGTGATCCTCGCTTCTCCACCGTAATGCCGGTTCCGCCCACGAACAGAGGCGTCTTTTCCGGGGGCATTGAAAAGTTCTTCAACATCCGCGGGCCGCTATAGCGAGTTCCCGTGTCGTAATCGATCCAAGTTCCGCGTGGCAGATAAATATCCCGCGAGTTCGCGGTCTCATAGTCATTCCCATAAAGCGGCGTGGCGAGCAGCGCATCTCCAATCATCCACTCATAGCCACGGACCCGATCATTCTCCCGTCCGTAAACTTCCTGGTCGTCCGGAAATGCGACCGGGAGGGGCGCCATTGTCCACGGATATCCTTCGAGATAAAATCGCAGCGCTTGGGAATAAATATACGGCTGCAGACGGTCGTGTAATTTTGCCGCGCTCAGCATCACTTGCGATACCTTCGCGTCTTCGAATGTCCACGGCCCTTGCCCCATGCTCATCGACGAATGAACTGCCGCCCATTGTGCATTCCGCATCATATATATCCGCATCCGCGGCGTTACCTTCAGATCGAAGTGTCCTTCCCCGAATGTTCCTCCAACGATATCCGGATAGACCAGCGGAAATCCGGCATACGCGCACGCCAGCGCATTCACCGGTCCTCGATCTTGATTCTGGTTGTAATTAAAGTCGTTGATACGATGCAGATCCGCCGACGACGTGAGGTATGCATTGCGGCCCATAATGTAGTGCCCACTATCCATTAGCGCATGATCGAAGCTGTCGAGCTTATCGTCGCGTAAGGTGTATTTGCCAAATCCATAGACGTCTTCCTTATATCCATCCACTCCATATGCATCCCATTTCTTCACCAGTTCGGTAAACCACTCGACCGCCTGCGGCTTCAGTGCATCCAAGAAATAAATTGGACTCTTCGGCCACCCAAATGTGAACACCTTTGCTTTACCATTTTCTTCAATGAAATACCGGTCCCGCAATCCTTCTTCGCTATAGGGGCCATCTGTAATGAATGTTGTTCTCAGCCCTTGAAAAAACTTCAATCCGCGCGAGTGAAAATAGCGAATGAATCCGGCTGGATCAGGATAGAGCGTCTTGTCATACATGCCGAAGCTAGTCGTCTCATGGAACCGGTTACCTTCCTTCGGCCAAAATCCAGACCCGACAACCATCCACTTCAGCGGATAGCCCTCCGTCAAATACCGATCGACATTCTCCTTCACGGTCTTATCATTCGTGTCCCAAGCCAGCGCCCCGAATGCCTCCCATCCCACTCCGAAAAATTCATACTTCGGACGCAATACCGGATACCCATACTGATTCCTCGACCGCAGGAATTGGCGATAGATCTCCTTTGGCGTGCCCAGGAAGATCGTAAACCGCACTTCTCCCTCCACTAGCCGCGCTCCCTGCGTCGACTCCACCGCGGTGCTTCGCACAATCTTCATCGCCGGCTCCCATACGAGAAACGCGAAATGCTGTTTCGGATAAATAATAAAATTCGATACTAATCGTGTCAGTCCTTCTCCGGAGAGATACCGGTCATTCACATAGCCCGTGACGTCCGTATCGAAGGAAGCGCGGCCGGTTACCGCATGATCCGCGAGCCCGAATCCAGGCGCCGCTCCCTGAAACCGCAGTAGCACCGCCATCGGTGTCCCTGGACGCACCACAAAATCCGCCTGGTTCGGCGTCAGCATTACCGTAACTTTAGCGGTTCTTCCCTGCGCTGTCGCTACCGACAAGACGGAGTTGCCGTGCTGATCGAACGACTCCGCGGTCACTGCTGCCGCCTCCGCGCGGTCAAGATGGTCAGGATCACCCAACAGCAGACTACCCTCCGGATGCGCCGCCGCTGCAACGGCGGCGCCATAGGCGGCTTCGATCCGTATGGGCGTGCGCTCGATGCTCAGTTTCGCCGAGCCGGCTTCGAACATCAGGGAACCGCCTGTTGCCCCCGGTGCCATTGACGCGAGACAAAGGAACAGCCAGATTCTTAGGAGGGAATTCATGAGGGCATTATAATGCGTACGCAAGAAATAACAAATCTGAAATTTCACAATTGCGGGCACCTTACAGCCGGCCATTGTAGAGCGGATTCCAATAGTTCGCCGGTGAAAGGCTGAATTCCGGTCTCAGCTTGTAGCGCGAATTTGCCTCGACGCCTCTGTGATGCTCATGCCCGGATATTCCG
>DASXGT010000270.1:0-2412 GCA_036488895.1 Bryobacteraceae bacterium
TTTACTGGAAACCCGTTCTCTGGCACGGGGCTTACTACATCGGATCGGTCGGAGGCGCGTCGCTTGAAACGGTAAGACGCTACGTCGAGCAACAAGGAATCGACCGCTGGTCTCCCAAGCGCAGAGCTGCACAGAAAAAGACCCGCTAACCCCGGCCTGCCGTCGGCTAGGTCCGGGGAATGCGCCGGTTGGTGAATGTTCAGCCGTTAGGCGTGCGACGAAGCGATCTCACGTTTGATTTTTGCGTTGATCCGGTTTTTTGAGGGCGGCTTCACTTCGGGCCGAGATGCGACGGACTTTTCTTCGCCATTATTCACCTGCTTTCGCTCACTTTCTTGGGCCTGCCGCCGAGTTTGCCGTTAGCGCGCACGGCGATCGTTTTGGCGCGGGATGTGGCGCTGCCGCCCGCCTTCCCCAGTTGAGCAGCCATCCAACGGCGGGAGCCCAGGAAGCCTTCGAGCAGCGCGGGCAGATAAATATCGGCATCCACGGCGGGGAAATGCAGGCCAAGGCCAGAGGGTGAAATTTCTATTTTCGTCAACTGTGACGGTGTCGCAGATTCAAGCCCCTGCGCGTCATGGGGCGTGAAGGCGATAGACAAGCCGCTGCTGAGATCGACGAAGAGGCGGCCAAGGCGGCGGTCATAACGCGCTGCGGTAGCGGTGGCGTCTTTGCCAGACGGGCGGAGGCACGTGCGTTAGCGGCCGCGATTTCTTGTTTGGCGTAGCCCATGAATTGTTCTCCATTCGTCACAAAAACTGGTTAATCTGGCCGCGAGCGCGGCCTCGATCCGGGCCAGCTTGCCCGATGCAAAGCCATCGTTTTCGCGCAACGCGGGCGGTCCATCAGGACAATGCAGGTTGAAGACAGCCTCACAGCCGCCGCCAATCACATGCACGTGAGCCGGCCTATGGTCGTTTGGGTCAATGACCACACGCAGACCACCTATCCAGCCGACCGTAGGCAATGCAATTATTCTAGCAATAATCTAAGCGGTTTGGTTATTTGGTTGCCACACCGGATAGCGGGCGGCCCGGATACGTTCCTTTTCAGTCTCATGGGTGTTGCCGCTGGGGGACTGTGACCCAAAACCGAAAAATGAGACACCCGGAAAGTGGAAGATTGGGTTGGGTGTGGTTCTCTGAACGGCAGAGGAAGGAGAACCGATGCCACGAAAAGGGCACAGCGAAGAGAAGATTGTATGCGCGTTACGACAGGTCGAAGCGGGCAAGCAGGTCGGCGAAGTTTGCCGGGAGATGGGCGTCTCCAGGCAGGCATTCTACAGTTGGAAGCGGCGGTATGCAGGGTTGGGATTGAACGAATTGCGGGAGACGCGGTCATTGTGAGCAGGTACTGGACCTTGACAAAGCCTCCGCGCGCACTATTTACCCAAGACGATGCCATCCCCTCCGCTCGGCCAGGACGCGCTCGCGTTCGAGCGCTTCGTGCAGCAGCGATTTAATGTAGGTCTGATATGGCAGGCCCTTGGATTCGGCGAGCCTCTGCGCGAGTGCGATGTCGGGCTCTGGCAGCCGGATCGATAGCAGTCGCGACAGCACGCGGTGAAGAGGGTGTTCCGGATGTTCGTGCACTCTCACCCATCCCGCCCGGTCCTTTACTTCCGGAATATCGCTCGTGTCGATCTGATTGTCAGTCAATGCCGCGATACACTTCAGACGCTCGCGTTCCGCTTTTGTAATTCTGCGATTTTCGACCTGCTCAATGGTCCTGGTTATCATTTTGCCGGGCTTGTCAGTCACTTTCTTCATACAACTGCCTTTCCGCAGGCGTCGCTTTGCGGGCCGAAATGATGCGGATAATCGCGCCCAGACCCTCTTCCCTGATCGTATGCACGACCAGCGGAACGCGCTCTACATAGCCGATTGCGTGCAAGCGCTCTTCGTCCTCGACGACGCGGTCTTCAGGGACGATTACGTGCGGGTCGCTGAAAACTTTTCGGGCCTCATCAAATCCGACGCCGTGCTTCACAATATTCGCGCGATCCTTGCTCTCGTCCATTCGAATCGCACAGTCATCTGACTTATCTTAGTATATACAGCGTAGCTACGGCGTGATAAGAAGGTGTTCATGCGATGGCCCTCCAGCGCATTGATGAGTTGAGGAATCTTTCGCTGAGCCGTCCCGCGCGCCAACTTAGCGATCTCTTCCGGCGTCGCCTGTCCTGCAAGGAGCGCCAGCAGCATATTCTGCCCAGAGACACCAAATACGTCGCTCAGCACGCTCGCAATTTTGACAGAAGCCGTGTGAGAACCTAATGTTAAGCCTTATGGAAGTGCAATTCACACCTGAACAGGAAGCCCGGATTTTACAAATTGCCAACTACAACGGCACTCCCGCCGAACAGTTGGTGAAACAGGCTGCCTTGCGTCTGGTCGAAGAGGATGAGCAATT
>DASXGT010000277.1:0-18053 GCA_036488895.1 Bryobacteraceae bacterium
ATCCAGAATCAATATCTGGGCCTCGCGCAAGTAGGCGCGCGCCAATGCCAGTTTCTGCCACTCTCCTCCGGAGAGGTCCACGCCGCCTTCAAAGCGGCGGCCCAGCATTTGATCGTACTTCCCGGCCAACTGCTGAACCACGCCATCCGCCAAGCTCTTTTCGGCGGCAGCGTGGATTCTTTTTTCGTCATCCAGAAATTCGATACGGCCGACGGCGATATTTTCGCGCGCAGTCATCTCATAGCGCATGAAATCTTGAAAAATCACGCCCACTTCCTGGCACAGATCTTCAATACTGTACTCGCGCAAATCGATGCCATCCAGCAAAACCTGGCCGGCGGTCGGGTCGTAGAGCCGGGTCATCAGCTTGACGATGGTTGTTTTGCCTTGGCCGTTTTGCCCGATTAGAGCGATGCGCTCCCCCGGCTCCACGCGGAAATTGAGATTGCTTAAAATCAGCCGCTCCGTGCCGGGATATGAAAATGATACATCGCGGAACTCAAATCCTTGCCGGATCGGTCGCGGCGCGGGCAGGGCATTGGGTTTCGATTGCACGGTAGGCTTCATGCCGAAAAATGCTATAAGGTCGGTCAGGAACAACGCTTGATCCGCAATACCGGAAAGAGTCGAAAAGATCTGTGAAATAGTATTGGACGCGTTCATGATAGACACGGTTAAAAATGAAAGCGTGCCAATTGTAAAATGGCCGGTAACCGTTTCGAAGACCACCCAGAGGTAAGCGCCGTAATAGCCGCCCGTGCTCAAAAGAGAAAGGCAGGAGACCGCAATCAGACGTTTGCGTGAAAGAGTCAGATTCTCATCCAGGATTTGATTCGATAGGCTGGTAAAGCGGCCGGTCAAAAAATCGCTGAGGCCAAACAGTTTGAGCTCCTTGGCGGCTTCCTTGCTGCCTCCCACCTGGCGCAGATAATCCAACTGCCGTTTCGCCGGCGTCTGCCGGAAATTTTTAGCGTAATTGAGAAAAGCAAAATGGCTTTCTCCTAAAAACGCCGGGATAAGGCAGCCAATTAACAGAAGCAGCAGCCAGGGCGAATAGAAGAGAATCGCCGCAGACAAGACCACGGCTGTGATGGATTGCTGGAACAACTGGCCCATGGCTTGAATCATGGCTAGGCGGTCGGTTGCCTGCACACGCGCGCGTTCCAGGCGGTCATAGAAAAGCGGGTTTTCGTATGTCTGCAAATCGAGCTGCGAAGCGTGTTCCATCACACGGATGCTGACGTGGCGGGTGTAGCGGTCAGACAGAACGGAATCGAAATAATCGATGAACCGGGCGATCACGTTCCCGCTGATGGCCAACGCAAATTCCGCCGCGCATAGCCACCACAAATGCGGGGAAAGCTGTGCGGTGCCATCCACAATGCCCTTGATCTGGTCAATAATCAATCCGGCGATTTTGGCGACGCTCACCGGAACCAGTGAGACCAGTACCCGGCAAACCAAACCAAGGACAACTACGGACGGGGCCGCTTTCCAAACGATGCTCAGCACCGGAGGAACATTCTTCAACGCGCTTAAACGGTCTTGCCAGGCTGAAAGAAATGGTTTATTTTTTTCTTCTATCACGTTGAGGCTCAAAATACAGGGAAAAAAAGAAGGTGGTCCCTTGCTAGATCCACTTCTGGCTCCTAGTGTTACGTATAGCGTGCGGAAAAGATATACGGGCTGGTAACGAGCGCCTGGGCATGTTATCCTGCTGAAGCCAAGCAGTCCTCCCCCGCCTGGTTCCAACGTATGGAACGCGCCGCCAGACTCATCAAGAAGAACAAATTTTCGCAAAAAGTTTTCACCGACGAAGACTTCGCGCGGGCCGTTTGGCCCACGGCGGTCGGAAAGGCTATTGCTAAGCACACGCTGCGGGTGAAACTGGTGCGCAGCAGGCTAATTGTTGAGGTGGAAGACGCCATTTGGCAGAAGCAATTGTACTGCCTGAGCATGCAGATTGTGGACCGGCTGCGCCAGGTAACCGGCAGCACCTTGATTGAAGATGTCGAGTTCCGGGTCGGCGCGCCCCGGCGTGAGCCCCAACGCGCGACCTCGCGTGAAAGCGTCCCATTAGCCGACGAAGCCGACAGCATTCAGGACCCTGTGCTAAAGAAGTTATATCGACTCTCGCGCAAGAAGGCTACTGCTTGAATTTATCCGATAAAGAGGTCCGCTATGTCGCCGATTTGGCGAACTTGCGGCTCTCCGACGAAGAAGTATTACGCATGGGGCATGATCTGGGCCAGATTCTGACTCACGTCGAGCAACTCAAGGAACTGGATACAACCGGTGTAGAGCCGATGGCTCAGGTTTTGTTCCAAGCCGACGAGACCGCCACCCTGCGTGAAGACATTCCGTATCCGCCGCTGACGAATCAGGAAGCGTTGGCAAATGCCAAGATGAGCGGCGCGGGCTATTTTAAAGTGCCCAAGGTGATTGAGCGATGAATATTGCCTCTCTCACGATCTCTGGCGTACGCGAAGGACTGCTGAACAAGACGTTCTCCGCCAAAGAGCTCGCCGAAGCGGCCCTGGCTTTCGCACAAGCAGAGAACCCCAACACCAACGCCTATCTCACGTTTTCGCCGGAGCGCGCGCTGGCCGCCGCCGCTAAAGTGGATGCCCAGGTCGCCAACGGCGAACCCATCGGCGCCCTGGCGGGAGTTCCTTTAGGCGTCAAAGATGTCATCGTCACCAAGGATCTGCGCACGACGTGCGGGTCGCGTATTTTGCAAGACTATGTGCCGCCTTACGACGCTACGGCCGTCTCCAGGCTGGAAGCGGAAGGCGCCATGGTGTTGGGCAAGCTGAATTGCGATGAGTTCGCGATGGGTTCATCGAATGAAAATTCCGCCTACGGGCCGGTGCGCAATCCGCGCGCGCTGGACCGCGTGCCCGGTGGTTCCAGCGGAGGCTCGGCGGCCGCGGTCGCGCAAGGGACAGCGCTGGTCACGTTGGGCTCGGATACGGGCGGCTCTATTCGCCAGCCGGCCAGTTTTTGCGGCACGGTGGGCGTGACGCCTACTTACGGCCGCGTCTCGCGCTATGGGTTGGTGGCTTTCGCCAGTTCGCTGGATCACATCGGCCCATTCGCCCGGAACGTCGAGGATGCCGCCACTGTTTTGAAAGTCATGGCTGGACGCGATGAGCGAGATGCCACCTCGGCTTTTGCGCCGGTCGACGACTACCACGCGGCGATGAAGCAGCCAGTCAAAGGCATGAAGTTGGGGCTGCCCGTTGAGTACTTCGATGGGCTCAATTCCGAGACAGGCAACTTGATTGACGCCGCCGTTAAACAGCTTGAATCTCTCGGCTGCGAGGTCCGCCAGATCAGTTTGCCGCACACGCGTTACGCGCTGTCTTGCTATTACATCATCGCCACGGCGGAGGCAAGCTCAAATCTGGCTCGTTACGACGGCGTCCGCTACACCATCCGCGCCGACGGCGCCACGCTGTCCGATATGTACCGCAATACGCGCGGCGAAGGTTTTGGCGCTGAGGTGAAACGGCGCATCATGCTGGGAACCTACGTGCTCAGCGCCGGTTATTACGATGCCTATTACCGCAAGGCGCAGCAGGTGCGCACTTTGATAGCAAGCGATTTCAGCCGCGCGTTCGAAGACGTGGATGCGATTTTGACCCCGGTCTCGCCCTTCCCCGCGTTCAAGATAGGCGAGAAAGTGGATGACCCGCTCGCCATGTATCTATCGGATGTCTACACGCTCACGGGTGATTTGGCAGGTGTCCCGTGCATGAGCGTACCTTGCGGTGAATCACCCGAAGGGCTGCCCGTCGGGTTGCAGATCTTCGCCAAGCATTTTGACGAAGCCGCCATGTTCCGCGTGGCGTATAACTATCAGCAATCACGTGGGTGATGACAGGGTGAGCCGCTTGGCCACTTCTGTCATGGGCGTATTTTTCCAATAACGATTGAAGTTGTCCAGGCTCATCAGCGTGCGGGTGTGCATGCGGTCGATGTAGACCTTGCCATGCAGATGGTCAATCTCATGTTGCAGAATGCGCGCGTACCAGCCGGAGGCTTCAATTGTTTTGGCTTGGCCGTTATGGTCCAGGCACTCCACCCTGACTTGGCGGGCGCGTGGAACCACGGCGGTGAACCCGGGCAAGCTCAGGCAGCCTTCGAAGAATTCGACATCGGGCGCGCCCAGCAAGGTGATTTTGGGATTGATAATCGTGTGAAAGGCAACCGGCTTGCGTTCACGCTCCTTCAAGAAATCGGCTGGCGCTTCCTTCATATTCTCCGGTTTATCTTCAATGACCGCCAGTTGCAGCGGGATTCCAATCTGCGGAGCCGCCAAGCCTACGCCCGGCGCGTCATGCATGGTCTCACGCATCCATTCAATCAGTTCCTGCATTTCCCGGCTACGAATTTCGGCTGATGTCAACTCTTTAGCTCGCTCCCGCAGCACCGCTTCGCCCACCTGGACAATTTTTAACCGCATGCCCTTATTATCGTGGGTGATCATGCGAAGCCAGTCTAAGCCGAATCCCCCCCCTAATCAGACTCAACTTCCTGACCCGGAGCCGCGTTGGCCCGTTATCATGGCGGCCCTAGCCACCTGCGGGCTCTACCTTTCGCTTCCGGAACGGCTGACCCCCGGCCCTGGCTGGCTGCTTCCTTTGATTGTTGTCCTATTGCTGATTCCCACTGTAATCACGCAGCGATTCGGCCTAACGGAGGTCAACTATGTTTTTGGATTCATTGTTTCCGGCGTCCTAACATTCGCGTTGGCTTGGTCGCTGGGCACGTTGATTGCCGGTTTGCCGGCGAAGAGCGAATCGCCGATAGAATTGCTGCGTGCGGCCGCTGCTTTATGGGTTTGTAATATTTTGGTATTTGCTTGCTGGTATTGGCGGCTGGACGCGGGCGGCCCACACCAGCGGGATCTACGGCACTCCCACTATGAAGGCGCGTTTCTTTTTCCGCAGATGACACTGCCGGTGGGCTCGAAGATCTTGAAAGAATCCTGGAAGCCCGGCTTTGTCGATTATCTGTTCCTGGCCTTCAACACCAGCACGGCGTTCTCGCCTACTGATGTGCCGGTGCTTTCCCGCTGGGCCAAGGGCTTGATGATGGTGCAAAGCAGCATTTCGCTGGGGACGCTGGCCATTCTCGCGGCGCGCGCCATTAATGTTTTGTGAGTTTAGCGAAGCGCCGTCGCGCTCTCCGGCTGGATTGCGTCGGAAATGGGTGAATCCTGTTTGCTCTTCCCGCGCCGGCGGTTCACTAACCGGTCCAGGTATAGGTAAATCACTGGCGTAATGTAGAGCGTTAACAATTGCGAAACTACTAACCCGCCCACCACCGCCAAACCGAGGGGACGCCGCGCTTCGCCGCCCGCGCCGGTACCGAACGCAATGGGTAGCGTGCCTAACAACGCGGCCATGGTGGTCATCATAATCGGGCGGAAGCGGTGCAAGCAGCCTTCGAAAATAGCTTCCTCGGGCGACTTGCCTTCATTCCGTTGCGCCGCCAGCGCAAAATCAATCATCATGATTGCGTTCTTCTTCACAATGCCGATTAGCAGGATGATACCCACGAACGAGTAAAGGTTTAAATCTTCGCCAAACAGCAGCAGCGTTAACAGCGCGCCGAGTCCCGCCGCAGGCAAGCCGGAGAGAATCGTGATGGGGTGAATAAAGCTCTCATACAAAATACCCAACACGAGATAGATCACCAGCACCGCGATGATCAGCAAAATGCCCAAGCCTTTTAACGAAGCTTGGAAGGCGGCCGTAGTGCCCTGGTAACGGAAGGACGCTGTGCTGGGCAGCGCCAAGTCGCGGGCCGCTTGGTCAACCAGCCTGGTGGCTTCGCTCAGCGCCACGCCCGGCTTGGTGTTGAATTGGAAGTTCACGGCAGCCAACTGCCCGATGTGATTCACACTGAGCGCCGCCACCGTCTGCTTGATATCACTAATTGCCGACAAAGGCACCATCTTGCCTTGAGTGGAACGAATGTACAAATCGCGCAGCGCGGATGGGTCCCGTTGAAATTTCTCCGGGACTTCCAAAATCACGTCATATTGATCAGACGACGCCGTAATGGTGGTCACGCGGCGATTGCCGTACGCGTCATACAGCGTATTTGCCGCAACGTCGGGCGAAACCCCCAGCGCTGAAGCGAGATTCCGATCAATGTGAACATCCAAGCGCGGGCTGGCTAGGCGTAAATCGCTGAAGACGTCAGTCAATTGCG
Source organism: Bryobacteraceae bacterium (assembly GCA_036488895.1). Classification (GTDB taxonomy): domain Bacteria; phylum Acidobacteriota; class Terriglobia; order Bryobacterales; family Bryobacteraceae; genus Bog-105. The sequence goes on from DASXGT010000277.1 coordinate 6,226, forward strand.
GAATGGTTCGCAGCTTCGCTTCGAGTATCGGCGCCCAATGATACAACTCCGCTAAATCGGCGTCTTCCAGCGCGATCGAATATTGGCTGCGTCCCTCGTTCTGGCCCAGTGTGATCAGCGGCGGCGATTGAATAAACACCATCAATCCCGGGATCTTGGCAAACTGGGCTTGCAGTTGTCCGATGATGGCCTGTATCTTGGGCCGGTGCGGATCATCCTTCAAGGCCATGAACATGAATCCCTGGTTTTGTCCCGCGTTCGGGCCCGCTCCCACGCCGGAACCAAAAGTCGTGATCCATGGGTTCTTTGCCAGGATTTGATTCACTTGCGTCTGCAGCCGGACCATTTCATCGAAGGAGGTGTCCTGGTCGGCTTCGTCCCCGCCGAAAGCGAATCCCTGATCTACTGACGGCATGAAGCCCTTCGGCATCAGGACGAACAAGTAGCCGGTGATTATCGTGAGCACGACGCTGACCGCGAGCGTGAGCCGTCCGTGACGCATGACGGCCTGCAGAGAGCGCCGGTAGGTATTGTTGAGCCAGACGAAAAAGCCTTCCGACCAACGGTAAAACGCGCCCGTTGGGTGGCTTTCATGATGCAGAAAACGGCTGCACAACATGGGCGTCAAGGTCAAAGAAATGACACCTGAAATCAGCACCGCCACGGCGATCGTGATGGAAAACTCGCGTAGCAGGCGGCCTACAATTCCACCCAGGAACAGGACCGGAATAAAGACCGCAACCAGCGAGATGGTCATGGAAACGATGGTGAACCCGATTTCGCGCGCGCCTTCAAGAGCGGCCTGCATGCGGGATTTGCCCATCTCCATGTGCCGGACGATGTTTTCCAGCATAACGATGGCGTCATCCACCACGAAGCCTACCGATAACGTCATGGCCATCATGGAGAGCATGTCCACCGTGAAGCCGAGCAGCTTCATTGCGGCAAACGTGCCTAATAAAGAAAGCGGAACGGCGAGGCTGGGAATGATCGTCGCCGAGACATTGCGCAGAAAGAAGAATATGACGGCTATCACCAGGCCGATGGTCAGCAGGAGGGTGAACTTCACGTCCGATATGGATTCGCGGATGTTCTGAGAAGCGTCGAACGAAAATCCGATTTCGACGCCCGCCGGCATGGATTGCTTCAGGACCGGAAGCAGCGCTTGCACCGCGTCCGCCACTTCCACGGTGTTCACGCCCGGCTGCTTTTGTACTGCCAGAATCATGCTGTCCTGGCCGTTAATCCAAAAGTGCGCTTTAGTGTTGCCGACGCTATCGAATACGTGCGCGACATCATCCAGATGGACAGGGCTGCCGTTTTTGTACGTCACAATCAGGCGGCCAAACTGGGCCGCCGTCGTGAGCTGGCTATTGGATTGAACGCTGTACGATTTGGAATAGCCATACAGGGACCCGGAAGGAAGATTCACGCTTCCGGACGCCAAGGTATTGCGAACCTGCTCGAGATCGATCTGATAGGCGGCCAGCTTTGCCGGGTCGGCCTGCACGCGCACGGCATATTTCGCCGATCCGAAAACCTGCACGCGAGCCACGCCGCTGATCATGGAAATGCGCCGCGCCATCATCGTCTCGGCGTATTGATCGAGCGCGGATAAGGTCATCGTCTTTGATGAGACGGCTATATAGAGGATGGGCTGCTCGGCCGGATTCACCTTTGAATAGGATGGCGGCGTGGGCATGTTTGTGGGCAAATTGCCCTGCGCGCGCGAAATGGCGGCTTGTACGTCCTGCGCGGCGGCATCGATGTTGCGGCTCAACTCGAATTGCAAGGTGATCGTGGTCGAGCCGAGTGAGCTTGACGACGACATGCTATCGATACCGGCGATGGTGGCGAACTCGGCTTCGAGCGGTGTCGCCACTGACGACGCCATGACATCGGGATTAGCGCCAGGCAAGGATGCCGAAATCTGAATGGTCGGGTATTCGACCGCCGGAAGATTACTGACCGGAAGCGAAAAGTAACTGAGCAGCCCGAAGCCCAGGATGGCCACCATGACCAGCGTGGTTGTGATCGCTCTGCGGATGAAGAAATCGGTAAACTGCATATCCGCTCCTTACGGCTGGCCTGCTTGGCCGGCCGAACTAAGCAAACTCACTTTGCCTCCCGGCATGAGCCGCATCTGCCCATCTGAAACCACCATTTCGCCCGCTTTAAGCCCCGTGCCGATCACGGCTTGCTCCTCGGTTTCGGGCGTCTTGTAAATGCGCAGGACATCCACCGGCCGCATTGCCACGGTGTCCCCTTTATTTATCACCCACACGTACTTGCCTTTTGGACCGGTTTGAATGGCGCGGCTGGGTATGAGAATGCGATCGTGTTCCAGACGCAACCGCGCTTCTACGTTCACAAACGAGCCCGGCCAAAGCGTTTGTCCCTTGTTGTCGAATTGGGCTTTCAGTTTAATCGTGCCGGTGGTTGCGTCCACCGAACTGTCAATAAAGCGCAGCGTTCCGGTTTCGGTCTTTCCGCCTTGGGCTGTGGCCTCTACCTGCAGCGGGTGCTCGGCATTGTATTTGCGTACCTCAGGCAGCAATTGCTCGGGTAACCCAAATGACACATAAATGGGTGTCATCTGCAATAGGGTCACCAGCGCGGCATCGTTGTCTTTGATCAAATTACCGGCCTTCACGGCTATGGCTCCCGCGCGTCCGCTAATCGGCGCTGTGATTTTTGTATACGCTAATTGCAACTGCGTCTGCTGCAGGCGGGCGCGATCCGCTCCTAAGGATGCGGTGGCGCTTTGGAGGGCGGCTTTGTCGGCTTCGAGCGACGCGAGCGCGGAGTCGTTTGTGGCCACGACCTGCTCGGTTTGCTCCTTTGAAAAAATGCCTTCCTTCGCCAGTGACAGGCCGCGCTCGGCTGCCGCGCTGGTCTGCTTCGTTTGCGCTTGATCCTTGGCGATGTTGGCGCGCGCCTGTTGCTCCAGGGCGATATCCTTCGTAATGTCGGCTTGCAGTTCGGCGATTTGACGGTTCAGCGGCTCAGGGTCTATCTCAAAGAGCAATTGGCCTTTAGTGACATTTTGGCCTTCTTGAAACGCGACAAGCAGCACTTGGCCCGCTACCCGCGATTTCACATCCACGGTAGTAATCGATTCCACATTGCCGACCGCCGAGACGCCCAAGGGCACATTGGCTTCGGTGGCCGCAGCCGCGCGAACCGGCACCGCCTGCATGGCCATCATCGCCATGGCGTTTGGCGCAGCGCTCTTAGTGCACGCAATGCCAATTCCCAAAGCGGTGATGATGAAGAAAACAAAGAAGAAATTAGACTTAGAGTAACGGGACAAGTAACCTGCCTGTAAATACCGGGGATTACTGCTAATCGTCTCACACATTATGCCTATCCCCGCTTTTAAATAAGTACGCCAGATAATTCTGAGAAGTTCTATCAAAAAATAAAAAAATGAGATTCCATTCGCCGTTCCGCCACTGGGATTTTTGTTTTTCCAAACACAAAGTTTCTATCTCCCGGTTGCAGTAAAGCGCGGTTTGCGTGGAGCCTGCGGACTCCAAAATGCAAAACCCCGCTGTTCAAGAGCGGGGCTGCAATCTACCGGAGTAGAAAGGAGGATCGTAAATGCTTCTTCTGATGCTGTTTCTTTTCCTGTTACTAACCAGGACGAGACGGACCAGAGTGAGGGTCGAAATCGACCTTTAGTTTGACCGAGGAGGCTGGCTGCGCGACAGTCAGCTTCCACATCATCAAGTCTAGCAAATTTCCAGCCACTTGCTAGTCGGATTTCTCTTGCCCCGTCCTATAACCGGAATAGTTACTTCCATAGGCGTTTTACCACGGAAATCAATATCCCTCCGCTCACTACTGAAACGGACAACAATCCGAAGCCATAGCCAAGCCTGCCATATAAGAAATTGCCGACCGTAAACAATGCCGCCCAAATTAACACTGACCCCGTTACCCACCCGAGCAGCGCGAGCGGAAAATTGTCCGTTTGGGCCCAGGCTGCCGCTTCGGCATCGGAAATACCGGCCTCCACGCGAATCCTCTTCCAGCCGGGTCCAAATGGCTTTACCTTTTTGTAAAAGTCGATCAACGTTTGCCGGTCGGTCTGTGGTCCAACATACGCAGTGATCACCCAACAGATGGTTGTGGCAATGACCGTCAGTAGCAGTTGCTGGTCGGCCCCGATGGAAAAGCCTCGCCGCGTCAAAACGAAAAACACTGCAGAAATGACGAACGAGCTGGACATCGCTACAATTTCGCACCAGGCTGTGACACGCCACCAGAACCAGCGCAGCAGATAAAGCAATCCGGTGCCCGCGCCCACCTGCAAGATCAAATAAAAGGCTTCCTGCGCCGTTTGCAAGACAAAAACCAGCGCGGAGGAGAGCACGAACAACAAAACAGTTGCCAGCCTTCCAGCCAGCACATAATGTTTTTCGGTTTCAGTTGGCTTGAGAAAGCGCCTGTAAAAATCGTGAACCAGGTAAGATGCGCCCCAATTCAGGTGGCTCAGAATGGTAGACGAGTTGGCCGCGATTAATCCGCCCACCATCAGGCCGATCCAGCCCGCCGGCAAAAACTTCAACATTGCGGGAAATGCGATATCGGGACCGATCAAGGTTGGGTCCACGTTCGGGAAAGCTCTGTGGATATCTTCTGTCGTGGGGTAGATGATGATCGAGGCCAGCGCCACTAGAATCCAGGGCCACGGCCGCAAAATGTAGTGCGCCAGATTAAAGAACAACGTCCCGCCCAACGCATCTTTTTCGGATTTTGAGGCCAGCATGCGCTGCGCGACGTAACTCCCGCCGCCCGGCTCCGCGCCTGGGTACCAAACTGCCCACCATTGGACCGCAAGCGGCATCACGAAGACGGCGACCGCCAATTCCCAGTTGCTTTTAAAATCGGGCAGCATGTTCAGATAGTTCAAACCGCCTGGGCCTCGAATGGCTGAGAGCTTTGCAACCAGCCCGTGCAAGCCGCCCACTTGCGGCAGTTCGACGGCAAAATAGGCGGCCGCGATCACCGCCGCCATTTTGATAAAAAACTGGAACATGTCAATCACCATGACGCCCCAGAGCCCGGAGTGCGCGGCAAAGATGACGTTTAGCGTTCCCACCACGGCCAGGGTCTCCCAGCGATTCAACCCGAAGAGAACATTGGCGATTTTGCAGGCTGCCAAATCCACCGTTGCCATGATCATGCAATTAAACAGCAGACCTAGGTACACAGCCCGGAAACCACGCACTGCCGTGGCCGGTTTTCCCGAATAGCGGAGTTCGTAGAATTCCAGATCAGTCAGTACTTCCGATCGGCGCCATAAGCGTGCATAGAAAAATACAGTAGCGACGCCTGTAAGGGTAAAGGCCCACCATTGCCAATTGCCGGCAACTCCTTGTGTACGAACGATATTGGCGACTAAATTAGGGGTGTCGCTTGAGAATGTTGTGGCTACGAGCGAAATGCCCGCCAGCCACCAGGGGACCGACCGCCCTGAGGCGAAAAATTCGGAGGTGCTTTTCCCGGAGCGTTTTCCAAAGGCCAGCGCGGGCAGAAAGCAAATCAAAATGCAGGCCGCCGCAATAACCCAGTCGATGGGATGAAGAATCATGTCAGTTGGTTGAAAGCATAGCGTATCGGCCCAAGCGGCGGAATAAGCTAAGTTGGGAAAACGCTCCGCTTGCCGTTACGTTATCTACTTCTCAATAAGCCCTTTAATGTGCTCTGCCAGTTCACGCCCGGCTCGGGGGCCAATACCGGCGTTGAGCGTCGCACCCTTGCCGATTACGTTGCTGTTCCAGCCGTCTATCCGGCGGGCCGGCTTGATTTCGACAGCGAAGGCTTGGTCCTGCTCACGAACGACGGCGCGCTGCAGCACCGGCTCACCGATCCAAAATTCGGCCATCCTCGAACCTATTGGGCGCAGGTGGAGGGTTTGCCGGCGGAAGAAGCGATACGCAAGCTGGAGCAGGGAATCGTCATTCAGGATTACCGGACTCAACCTGTCAAAGCGCGCCTGATCGACCCACCCGATATTCCGGGCCGCGAACCGCCCATTCGCTATCGGAAGGAAATTCCCACTGCGTGGCTGGAACTGGAACTGAAGGAAGGCCGGAATCGCCAGGTTCGCCGCATGACTGCTGCTGTTGGCTTTCCTACATTGCGCTTGGTGCGTTGGGCGATAGGCTCAATCACACTGGCCGGTTTGCCTGTCGGGGCTTGGCGAGACCTCATGCCAGCTGAAGTAACCGCGCTTCGCTCCGGCGCCAGAGGCGAGCGCCGTCGCTAGTGCGTCACATTTACTTCGACAAAGGAAGCGGCCTGGGGTGACCGGTACACACGTTCTGTCGCTTTCACAAATGCTTCCGGCGCGGCATGGGGAATTTTCGTAAACGTTTGCGGATTCCGGTCGGTCAATGGAAACCACGAACTTTGTATCTGCACCATAATGCGGTGACCCTTTAGGAAAGAATGGTAGACATCGGGCATGGAGAAATGAATCTGCTGTACGACGCCGGGTGTAAACGGCTCTGGGTGTTCGAAGCTATTACGAAACTTGCCGCGAAACGGCTCCCCGCGCACTAATTGTTGATAATCGCTTAAGCCGCCGGACGCCTCGCGTGGGTAAACATCTATGACTTTTACGTCGAAATCTGAATCAGTTCCGGTAGTAGATACAAAGAGGGTCGGCGATATGGGACCTGCAATGGTTATGTCCTCCGTCAAGGCGTCCGTTGTATAGGTTAGAACGTCTTTGCGTGACTGCACGAAGCGTTGATCCGCAAGCATATAATTCCCACGCATTTCCAGCGCGGGTTTGCTTGAGAATGGCACCGGGTCATTTGGATCGCTCACATATTCATCTTCATCCGCCCCGGATGCGTCTGACGGCGGCTGGAATGCCAGCGCTCCCCGCGCCTGCAAATAGAGCCGCTGCGTTTGGCCGGCAGGAGGCCATTGCGCGAGTTTGTTCCATTCGTTCTTGCCCGTTTTGAAGACGACAGCTTTCGGCAAAGCCGGAGTCTCTGTCCCTTTCAAATAGTGTTGAAAAAACGGTAGCTCTATCTCGTCGTGGAAGAATTCGGATGTCTTTGAACCGAATGCAATATCCCCCAGTTTGCTGCCATCGCTCCGGTCCCAGCCGCCGTGCTGCCAAGGCCCCATGACCAGGCTCGCGACCGTAGCGGGTGACTGCGCTGAAATCGCCCGGAACGTTTTCAAGGTGCCGGAAAGATCTTCCGGGTCATACCAGCCGCCCACCACCAGCACTGCTGGAGTGACGCCCTTCAGGTGAGGCAGAATATTGCGCGGCTTCCAGAATTCGTCGTATGTGTCGTGTTCATACAAATCGGTCCAATACTGATTTTTCAGCAGTTTCTCGGAGTCAGCCACCGATCCCATGTGCAAATAAAACTGGTAGCCATCTTTCGTTCCATACGTGAATTCGACATCCTTTGATGGAGGAACGGGATTGTTCTGTTTGGGGAAATCGGTATAGAAGCTGAAGTTGGCCAACAGAAACAGCACGCCGTTATGATAGGCATCATCTCCCATATAGACGTCCGCCATGGGGGCTTGCGGAGACGCGGCGACCAAGGCCGGATGCGAACGAACCAGCCCGGAGTCCGTATAGAAGCCGGGATAGGAAATTCCATATTGGCCTACCTTGCCGTTGTTGTTCGGAACGTTTTTCAAGAGCCAGTCAATGGTGTCGAACGTGTCGGTGCTTTCGTCGGTTTCCTTGGGCCCGTTCAGCGCATCCTTAACGGGGCGCACATCGACGAACTCCCCTTCCGACATAAACCGTCCGCGCACGTCCTGATAAACAAAGATAAATTTGTCAGCGGCAAAACGCGCCGACGGTCCCAGAGACTTACGGTATTTCTCCGGCCCGTACGGAATGATGCTGTAGGGAGTCCTGTTCAATAGGATGGGCCATTTTTCGGAGGTGTCTTTGGGCGCGTATACTTGCGTAAACAACCGCACTCCGTCACGCATCGGAATTTGGTATTCGGATTTGACGTATTGAGCCGGTACATCGAACGCGTCGGCTGCATGGCAGAGCAGCGCCATTACAGGAAAGAGCATCGCGAGCCGAAAGGTAGGCATGAATCATTATGTTATCCAGGCGGGCTATACTAAGTCTTTTGGCAAATAAAAGGCGAATACTTGTTGGAAATAGAAGACCGGCTAGCCCAGCTAAAACGGCGGATTGCGAACATCGACAATAAATTCGCCGCCAGAGGCCCGGGATCGGCGCTTCCCGTTCAGCCCTCTCCGCGCCCTTCGGCCCGCTCGTTTATCGAGCAATGGTCGGAAGGCCAAGTGGTGGCCAACGAATTTGGAGAACACTTTCAAAGCGAGCGTTTTTTTGCCGGTCACAAACAGCACGGCGCCGCCGACATTGGCGCCTTGTCCGAATTACCGCCGGATTTTCTGGATGCTCTCAGTGAAAACGAAATTCCGAACGCGCCGCCGGAGCGCTGGGCGTTTCTCGACACGGAAACCACCGGTCTCGCAGGCGGTTCAGGCACTTATGCGTTTCTGACGGGCGTGGGCCGCATTGTTCCGGACGGCTTTCGCGTCCGCCAGTTCTTTTTGCGCGAATACGCGGAGGAGCGCAGCGCCCTGGCCGCGTTGGCGGAACACTTGAGCGAGTTCGACGTGCTCATCACTTATAACGGCAAGACGTATGATCAGCCGCTGCTCGAAACGCGCTACCGCATGTCGCGGCAGAAAGCTCCCTTCGCCCGGCTGGGCCACCTCGATCTATTGCACGGTGCCCGGCGCTTGTGGAAACTGCGTCTCGAAAGCTGCCGCCTGGTTCAACTGGAACAGCAGATCCTGGGCTTTGAACGCGACGGAGATGTGGCGGGCGAATTCATTCCTTATATCTATTTCGAATACCTGCGCTCGCGCGAAGCCTGCGCGTTGATCCCCATCTTCCATCACAATGCGATGGATATTTTGACCCTGGCTTGTTTGACGGCCGTTGTTCCGGCCGCCTTCCGCAGCACCGACGCGGAATCGCTGTCATGCGCCGGGGTACGCAGAGGCGAAGATCTGATGGGTATCGCACGCTGGTTATTGACGGCCGGGGAGCACACCGAATCCCTTGTGCTCTTTCAGCGCGCCGTAAACGCCGGCCTTCCTGACAAACTGCTCTTTCAGGCTCTTTGGCAAATCGCCCAGCTTGAAAAAAGACTGGGCAACCCGCATGCCGCCCTGCGCGGGTACACGGAATTAGCCGGCTGCCGCAACGCTTTCCGCGCCAACGCGCTAGAAGAATTAGCCAAGCATTACGAACACCAAGAACGCAATTATGTAGTCGCACTGGAATTCACCCGGGAAGCGCTGAGCCATGAACCGTCCGCGGGACTTACGCATCGCCAGCAGCGTTTAGAACGGCGCATTGCGAAGCCTCGTCCGCGCAAATTGTTCTAACCACTGTTAAGCGGATTTGATTTCCGTCCAATAACGGTCGCGCAGACGCTGCGCCGCTACCGGCAGAGCCGCAAACCACTCGCCTCGCCGCAGCGTTTCGGGCTCGGGATAGAGCAGGGCATTATTGCGCTGTGCTTCCGGCAGCAACGCGCGTGCCGCGCCGTTCGCTGTTGCGGTCCGCATCTCAGTAGCAATGGCGGCCGCTACACTGGGCCGCAGCAGATAATTCAAAAAATCATGCGCCAAGTCCGGCCGTTTACTTTCGCGCAAAATCGCGCAATTATCGGCGTACAACGCAAAACCTTCCGCCGGAAACGAGAACGCAAGATTGCTTGCATGATCGATGGCCACTTGCGCCACCTGCGCCCACATCTGCGCCGCCAACACATCGCCAGCGACTACTTGGTCGCGTACTTCTTCATTTAGATAAGCGCGCAACAAAGGTTTCTGCTGAACCGCCAAATCCCGGGCCGCCTTTAACTCGCGCGGATCGCCCGAATTGACTGATGCGCCCAATCTCTTTAAGCAAGCTGCGAAGACCTCCGCCGGATCATCCATCATCGTCACGCGGCGGCTATATGAATTGCTCCACAAATCGGCCCAAGCGAGCGGCGGCTTCGACAGGCTTTTCGAATAAACGATTCCAGTGGCGCTGTGCATGTAGGGCACGCACCATTCCAGAGCCGGGTCCCATTGGGGAGATCGAAAACGCGCGTCCAAATTTTCCAAGTTCGTCAGCCTGGCGTGGTCGAGTGGCGCGAGCAGGGATAAATCCCGCATCGGCTCTACAAAACTATTGGAGGGAAAAACAACATCCCATCCTGAGTTGCCCGTCATCACCTTGGCTAGCATTTCTTCGGCGCTGCCGTACGTTGCGTAGCGCACCCGGCAATGGAATTCACGCTCAAAATCGGGGATTGTATTTTTCGCTACATAATTTTCCCAGTTATACACGTTGAGGCGGTGCTCTCGACCGGTCCCGCAGCCGAGCCCCAAACCGGCAGCCCCCAGGAGGAACGTTCTGCGCCTCACGCGCGCCGCTCCAATCGTCCCGCTATCAAGATCAGCGTGCCCAATCCCACCGTGATCATTACCGAAAGCGCATTCACCTCCGGACTCACGCCCTTGCGCGCCATGGCATAAACCATCATTGGGAGGGTTTCCGAGTCAACACCCGCCACCAAACTGGTAATCACATAGTCGTCAAACGAAACCGTAAAACACAGTAGCGCCGCCGCCACAATACCCGGCAGCAGCATGGGGACTGTAATGCGCCGGAACACTTTCCACTCGGTTGCGCCCAAATCGAGCCCGGCTTCTTCCAAGGTCGGATCGAATGTTCGCAATCGCGCCAAAATCACAATCACCACGTACGCCAGCGAAAACGAAATGTGGGCTAGGATCACGGTATGCATGCCAAGCCGTACATGGCCGAAGCGGAACACCCAAGCGAAAAAGGCCAATAGCGAGACGCCGGTCACTATCTCCGGCGAAAGCAATGAAAGGTACAGCGAATTGGTCAGCCAGGGCATGCGCTTCTTCCAAATGGCGTACCCTGCCAGCGTGCCGATCAGAGTGGACGCGACCGTGGCAACGCCGGCAATCACTAAACTGTTCACAGTCCCTTCGAGCAATGCTGAATTGTGAAAGACACTGCCGTACCACTGCAAAGTGAAGCCCTGCCAGACGGCGATCTTCGAAGCATTGAAGCTGAACACTGCTAACACGGCTAGCGGCGCGTAAAGAAACAAGTACGCCATACCTGCATAAACGGCCAGCAAGCGCTTCATAGAAGATCCTCTCCACGCTTGCCCAGCAGGCGGGTCATCAGCAACACAACCAACATGAGCAATAGTGAAAACGCCGCGCCGAACGGCCAGTCGCGCGCGGTGGTGAACTGGTTTTGCACCAGATTCCCCAGCATGACCGTCTTGCCGCCACCCATCAAATCCGGTGTCAGGTACGCGCCCAGGCACGGAATGAAAACCAGCAGGCAGCCCGCCACCGCGCCTGGCTTACTCAGCGGAACGATCACGCGCCACACCGTCGTCCAAGGTGTCGCGCCTAAATCGGCCGCGGCTTGCAGCAGCGAATCATCCATTTTTTCGAGCGTTGCATACAAGGGCAAGACCATAAACGGCAGATAACCGTATACCAGACCTAAAATCACCGCGCCATTATTGAACAGCAGCGGCAATGGCTCGCGGATCGCATGCACGGTGAGCAGCAGCGTATTGACTAGGCCGGTGTCGCGTAGTAGAAACATCCAGGCGTAAATACGAATCAGGAAACTCGTCCAGAACGGCAACATCACCAGGTTCAACAACAATGTTTTGCGGGAGCCGGAGCGAGCAATGTGGAGGGCTAACGGAAACGCGAGTAGCAGGCACAGTGCG
>DASXGT010000010.1:0-42884 GCA_036488895.1 Bryobacteraceae bacterium
CACCCTCATATTGCGGCAGGACTTAGGAACGTTTGACGAAATGTCCGACCCGGAGGATGCAGCCTTTGGCTCTCTTCAATTCGAACATGTGAAAGATGGCTACGTCATTCCCGCGGGCTTGCGAATTGAAGGCAGAACCGCCGCGATGAAATAGCGCTTAGTTGCCTGGAGCAGGCGTCAAAAGCAAGTCTGAAAGTCCACCGGAAAGAGGTGGGCTGACCATTCGGGCGAGGAACGTAGGGAAGCGCGGATCTTGGCGGACACGGTCATAGATGGATCGACGGATAGCCAGATCAATTCGGCATCCTGATCGAGATAGGCGTGCTCCAGCCATTCGAAGGCTTTTTCTTGATCGCCTATGGCCGTGAAGTACAGGACCAGGTCGATGGCGGAAATGCGTTTGCGTGCTTCCAGGGATTTGGCGAACAGTTCGCGGGCGTCGTCTAGCTGATTCATGGCGGCGTAAGTGTGGGCCAGTAAAACGGTTCCCCTGCCGTTGCCGCCGCCTAGCGCAATCGCGGATTTCAGTTGATCGACGGCCTGGGAAAACTCGCCTCTTTGCAGGTGCGCGAGGCCGGAGAGCTGGTAGGGACGGACGAAGCCCGGTTTCAAGAGCAAGGTTCTTTTGCACTGCTCAATGGCTTCCGTATACTGCCGGGAAAAATAGTAAGCGAGCGCGAGATCCGCGTTGGCGTTGGGCGAAAGCGGGTCCATGCAAACGGCTTGTTCCACTGCGCGGACCGCCATCTCATGATGACCGGTGGCGGCCAAGTACCAGCCATACCATTGGCGCGCCGGAGCATAGGTGGGATTCAGCAGAATGGCCGTGCAGAATTCGCGTTCGGCGCTCCACCAATCGCGCCGGTAATGCAGATCGACAAAACCAAGTGAGGTGTGCGCTTCGGCAAGCGTATGATCCATTTTTACTGCGTGCAAGGCGGCCACATGTGCGCGCTGCCAGGATTCCTGATGGGGGAATACATCGTACCGGGCGCCCAAACTGTACGCGTCCGCTAAGCCGGAGTATGCAAGCGCATATTCGGGGCAGGTATCGATGAGCTTCTGAAAACAGTGCAAGCTTTGGTGAAATCCGTCTTTCGTGCGGCTGTTCAGATAAGAGCGGCCCTTGGTGTACAGCGCATGAACCGAAGGCACGGGCGAGCCGCGCAAATGAGTGGGATAGGCGGTCCGCTTGGTCAGGTAAGACCTTACGTCGATTGCAATTTGTGCGGCAATGCGCTTCTGCCCTTCCAGGATTCCAGTGATCTCCTGCTCATAGGCTTGCGACCAGAGGCAAAATTTGGATTCGGCGTTCACCAATTGAACGCAGACCCGGATGGTCGCCGCCTCCCAGCGAACGCTGCCTTCCAGGACGAACTCAACCTGCTCCGGTTGTAGAGCAGCGGTACGGGCCGCCACTTGCAGATCCGTCATGCTCGTCAGCACGCAGATCATTTCATCGGTTAGACCGTTAGCAAATAAATCGGCAGTCGTATCGACACCGGAGGCGAAGGGCAAAACCACCAGCGAGGCAGCAGGCCGATGGGCGGCAGGCCCGCTACTCGTGCCGGTTGCATCCTTTATATACTTGAAGGCCGGAGCATAGCCGCGGTCGGGAATCTCAATCCGGATGGAGTCGGAAAGGCCGTCGTGGTCATAATACTGCCGGAGTTTCAGACGCAGGCGGCGCGCTTCTACCCGGACAATGGGGTCCAAACGCGGGTCGTAGCCGGCATGCCGGTCGAACACTTCGACGCCGATTACGTATTCTTTTAGATCTTGCGCCGACCCCCGAAGAGTTTGATCGACAAGGAATCGAAGAAACCGCGTAAGACGGGCCGACCGGTTGAAAAGGCCGCTTGCCAGGACCTTTTGAAGCCAGAAGGACACTTCGTGAGCCGGCGTCAGAGCAGTAAGGGGAAGCACCAGGGATTCGCTTTCAGGGAAGGGGCTTTCCCAAAGACACCCCTTCTTGTGATGTCAATTTATCACACAACTTGCCCTTCGCGCTTATATCAAGTAACAAGCGTGGGCCGATTCGGATGACACGGTAACACGCAATCTCTTACTTTCGCCGTGCGCTCTCTTTCCCGTATTCTCTCTACAAAGGGTCCTTGGGCGCCCTTTCTTTGAGGAGTGCTTCATGCGAAAGATTTGTTGTCTCACCGCGCTTGCTTTTCTGTTGATGGGCTGCCTGGCGCATCCGGCCATGGCTCAAAACGCCAACGCGACTCTGTCAGGAGTTGTCCGGGATCCCTCCGGAGCGCCAGTTCCACATGCGAGTGTTACCGCTACTCAAATCGACACGGGCCAGACGCGCGCGACCACCGCCGGAGATAGCGGCGACTACACCATTCCGAACTTGCCCGCGGGCGAATACAAAATAACGGCCGTTGTCACCGGCTTTAAAACTACCGTGGTTCCGTCTCTCACGCTGCAGGTGAACCAGACGGCGGCCTTGGACCTGAAGATGGAGCTCGGCGCGGTTTCCGAGCAGGTGAGCGTTTCCGAGCAACTGCCGTTGTTGGCAACGCAGACTTCGTCAGTGGGGCAGGTAATTGAAAATAGATCCATTGCGAGCCTTGCTTTGAATGGAAGGCAATTCTGGAATCTGGTGGCCCTGGTTCCCGGCGCCAGCTATACGCCGGGCGGCGAGGGGACCCGAACCGGCGGCAGTTCGGTACGCGCCTCCGTGGTGAACGTCCAAATTAACGGGACGGGCTTTATCTATAACGGTTGGCTGCTGGATGGAACAGACATCACCGAATATGAGCAAGGCGGCACCAATATTCAGCCGAACGTAGACGCTTTGGCGGAGTTTAAGGTGTTATCGGCCAACATGCCCGCCGAGTACGGGCGCACTCCGAATATCGTGAGCGTGATCACCAAGAGCGGAACCAATCAGTTCCATGGAACGCTTTTCGAATTTTTGCGAAACGATGACATGGACGCGCGGAACTTTTTCGCCAAGTCAAAGAATGTGCTGAAACGCAATCAATTCGGCGGTGTGATTGGCGGACCTATCATCAAGAACAAGCTGTTCTTCTTTGGGGATTTGGAAAGTACGCGCCAACGCCAGGGAATCGTTTTTAATGACACGCTGCCTACCGACGCGATGCGTACCGGCAATTTTTTGGGCCAGAAAACGATTATTGATCCCGTTACCGGAAAAGCTTTTGCGGGCAATGTGATTCCCACAAATCGCATTTCACCGCAGGCTGCATTCTTTTCGAGCTACCTGCCAACGCAAGAGCAAGGAACCTTTAATGCGCCGCAATCCTTGGATATTTACAAAGCAGATATGAAAGTGGATTACCAGGCAACGCAAGCCGACCATGTCATGGCCCGATATTCGATAGCGGATAACCTGGAAGACGACCCCAACCAGTTTCCCGCGCTGGGCACGCAACCGCTTCATAGCCGCGCGCAAAATGTGGCTCTGACCTGGACCCATATCCTATCTCCGAAATGGCTCAACGAAGTGCGTTTTGGATACTATCGCGATTATTTCCTCTTCGGTGCAGTGCTGCCGGGCACAAACTTTCTGCAGCAAGCGGGTATTACCGGGTTTGAGCAGACTCAATTGAGCCCCAGTTTTCCGCTGATCACGCTTTCCGGATATTCCAGCTTTAATGGATCAGGCAGTAACAGTTTGCCGAAGGCTAATCGTATACGGACGTGGACTTACAGCGATACCGTGAGTTACAGCAGCGGAAAGAATGATATTAAGATTGGCGGGCAGCTTTATCATCAGGCGCATGCATTCTTTAATGGACAATCGCAGGAAGGGCAGTTCGCCTTTTCCACGAACTACACGGGGAACGCTTTTGGCGACTATCTGCTGGGTTTACCCACCAGCGTATTTCGTGCTTTCCCGCTCGCGTTGTATGGCAACAATGCGAATGAGTGGGCGGCGTTTGTGCAAGACGATTACCGCGTCAGTCATAATTTAACTCTGAATTTAGGCTTGCGCTGGGCCTACAATCCATTTTTTAACGGTATCAACGGGCAAACGTCGGGTTTCGATTATGCGACGGGAAAGGTGATCATTCCCACTAACAGCAGCGGCAACATTCTCAACCCCATCGCTCAGCCGGAGACGCCGCTACTACTTCCGCTTTTCAGCGATAGGATGATCGGAACCAATCAATTGGGCTTGCCAGCGTCGATTCGAAAGACCGGTTCAGGCCAGCTTTTACCGCGTTTCGGCTTCGCCTGGCAGCCCGGCGCCACCAGCAAAGTGGTGGTGCGCGGCGCCTACGGGATCTTCGATGAATTCCTGGATACGAACCTCACTCTGCAGTGGGCGAAGGTGCCTCCGTTTGAAATTACGCAAACGGTGACAAACACGACGCCGTCACCTACGTTCAACTGGGCCAATCCATTTCAGGGCCAACCTTTGGTTGCAGGTAATCCGAATCCGGGCAAGCCGTGCGCTGGAACAACGTTGGTTTTGAACACGTGCGTTGCGCCTAACATTTATTCCGCTCCACAACAGCTACAACACACCTACATGCAGCAATGGAATTTCTCAGTACAGACGCAACTATCGAGCACCATGTCTCTCAACGTTGCTTATGTGGGAAATAAAACGACGCATGCGCAATTGATTTCTGTTCCCGATAACGTGCCCGATCCCGGTCCTGGCGCCATTCAAGCGCGGCGGCAATATACGCAGTGGGGACAATTTTTTATGGGCGAGACCAACGGCATTGCCAACTACAATGCGCTGCAAGCGACGCTGGAAAAACGCTTTTCCGGCGGATTCCAATTGCTCGCGTCCTATTCGTACAGCCGCTGCATGGACACAGGCTCAAACCAGAGCGGACCGATCACGGTTTCCATGCTGTTTCAAAACTACGCGCCGTGCGACTATAATTTACCCCAGAATCTAACGCTCAGTTCGCTGTATGCGCTGCCAGTCGGCAAGGGTAAAGCATTCCTTGGCAATGCGAATCGCCTGGTGGATGGAATTTTAGGTGGATGGGAATTGGCGGGAATTCTGACCGCGCGCTCCGGTCTGCCTTATACCCCTGTGATCTCCGGCGACACGGCTAACACCGGTGTGGGGGGTCAACGCCCGAACGTGGTTGGCACTGCGGCCGCTTCAGATCCCACGGTTAGCGCGTGGTTCAATGTAAATGCCTTCGCCGTGCCAAATAAATATACATATGGGAATTCCGGGCGGAATATTTTGCAGGCGGATGGACTCACCCAGCTTGATGTGACCTTGGAGAAACGCTTTGCCATTACTGAGAGATCTCAGCTGCAGTTCCGGGCGGAAGCGTTTAACCTGCTGAATCAGCCCACGTTCGCATCGCCCAACGCGACGATTGGATCGTCGTCGGCAGGCATTGTCACAAGCACATTAAATGCAAATCGAATTTTGCAGCTTGCCTTGAAGTTCTCATTTTAAAAGGATAAAGATGTCTAAGGAAATTGATCGCCGTGATTTTGTAAGAGCAATGACTGCTGGGGCCGCGGCCCTGAGTACGGCGCCGGCGCAGAGTCAGGCTCAGAGCGTGGCCCCTCAAGTGTTGAAGGCGCAGCCTGTCATTGGCATTCAGATTGGCTCCATTTCGTTCCTGGACGAGGGGACCGAAAAGGTGATGGATATTCTGCAGGAGCGCGGCGCGGTCAATACGCTTTTCATCGCGACTTTCACTTATGGAAACGGCATTGCGGGACGGCAATTGAAGGGTCATCCGCTACCCGATCACGGGGTGCAGAATTACGACGATCATTTTCATGGCGGCAACTACGCCACGCCGCATCCGCAGTACTACAAAAATACAGTGATGCAGAATTTGAAGGCTCCAGATCATGGAAACTTCGACGTTCTTGAGGAAGTGATTCCCAAAGCAAAAAAGCGCGGCGTGCGAGTGTATACCTGGAGCGAGGATGTGTGGGGCGCCGGCGTTCCCAATGTAGAAAAAATTCAGGAGCGGGACCTTTACGGCAGAAACGCACATACGGTTTGTTTTAATAATCCGGATCATCACAATTTTCTGCTGGGATTGATGGAGGATTTCACCCGCTCTTACGACATTGACGGAATTATGTGGGGCTCCGAACGCTACGGTCCTTTCGGCAACATGGTGGAATCCGTTCACAACCGTAACGGAAATGACCCATCGCGTGTCACGTGTTTTTGTACGTTCTGCCAGGCGAAAGCGAAAACACGCGGGATTAACGTTGAACGGGCGTTTGAAGGCTTCCACGCCCTAGAAGCTTGGGTGAAAGCATGCCGCGCCGGGGAGCGGCCGGTTGACGGCTACTATGTCGGACTGTGGCGCATGATGTTTCGCTATCCGGAATTGCTGGCCTGGGAAACGATGTGGAACGATAGCGTTCACGAAACGTACGCCGCCATCTATAAATTGGTCAAAGGCATCAAGCCTGAAATGCAGGTGGGCTGGCACGTTTGGCATGCCAATAGCTTCAGCCCGCTTTTTCGCGCTCAAACGGACTATCAGGAGCTGAGTAAGTATTCCGATTACTTGAAGGCTACCGTTTATCACAACCTGGGCGGAACGCGGATGGAAACGTATATGACGAGCAACAAGAACGTGATGTACGGCGACGTTCCTATTGACGAAGCACTTGAATTCGAATACCGCATCATGAACTACCGGGAACGCGGTTACGAAGAATTGCCGTATACGGGGTTGTCCCCCGACTATGTCTATCGCGAGACGGTACGGTCGGTTGCCGGCGTCAAAGGAACTAAAACTCAGATCTGGCCTGGGATCGACGTGGATATCTCAAACATGGACCCGAACTTTAGCCGCTGCACTCCGCCTGTGACTAAAGAAGTCACCAAAGCAGCTTTCCGGGGAGGCGGCAAGGGGCTTGTGATTTCACGCAAATATTCCGAGATGAAACTGGCGAACTTGAGCGCCGTGGGAGATGCGCTGCGAGAGGAAAAGATCGTCTAACTCCGCCGTTATGGACACAAATCTCTCGGCACGTTTGCTCAAAGACGTGATGGATGTGCACGTGCATTGCGGTCCGGACAGCATTGCGCGCCCCATTGATGCGATTGATCTGGCGCGCATGGCGAAAAGCTTCGGCATGCGCGGATTCGTGATGAAAAGCCATTTCGAATCCACTGCAGCCATCGCTTATCTCGTTAGGAAAGAAGTGGAATCCATTGAAGTGTTCGGCGGCATCGCGCTGAATATCACGGTGGGCGGCATTAACCCTAGCGCGGTGGAACGGATGGCCATGGTGGCGGGCAATTGGGGCCGCGTGGTTTGGATGCCCTCTTTTGATTCCGAAAGCCACGTTAAATACCACAAAGAGGATCGCCCTTATGTATCCGTATCCCGGGGCGGCGAGTTACTGCCTGAAGTCAAGGAAGTAATCAGCGTGATCGCTAAACATAACCTGGTGTTGGCCACCAGCCATAGCAGCGCCGAGGAAACATTGATGTTGGTGCGCGAGGCGCGACTCCAGAGGGTAAAACATGTGCTGGTTACGCACGCAATGATTGCTCCCGGTCATATGACCATTGAGCAAATGATTGAGGCCGCGGATATTGGAGCGTACATTGAATTTGTTTACAACGGCCTGATAGGGCCGCACCGGGAGTTCGCCATTCACGAGTACGCCAAGGCTATCCGGCTTATTGGCATTCCGGACTGTATTGTTTCAAGCGATATGGGGCAGATGGTGAATCCGGTGCATCCGCAAGGCTTAATGCGATTTTTTGAAGCTCTGCAAATGGAAGGCTTTTCCGAAGGCGAGATTCAGCGGATGGCGAAAGATAATACGGCGGATTTACTTGAGTTGCCAGGCGGCCAAAGGAAAGCTGATCGCCGCGGCGACGCACGGCGGCAATAGTTTAATTCAACTAACAGTAAGAACGATTTCCTTACCTTTCAAAACGGTTATTAGATTGTTACGATTTTGTAGGCCAAGAATCGGCCTTCAGGTCCACTAATTACCTTTATGAAGATACTTGCAGGGTCGATGTTGATCTGCGCTTTATGTGCGTGCGCGAGTAGAGCGCAGGATATAGGCTCAATTGCCGGTTTGGTCACGGATTCAAGCAATGCGCCCATTGTGGGGGCTACGGTGTCAATTACCAACCGCGACACAAACGCCGTATCCAAAGCGGTCACTGGATCAACAGGACTATACGTTGCGACTTCGCTCCGGATTGGCACTTACGAAATTGCCGTCGAAGCTCCCGGGTTCGGGCGGCAGGTGCGCGGAGGTATCCAGCTTCAGGTGCAAGACCGGCTCGAAGTCAATTTCACGCTCACGGTCGGCGACGTTAGGCAAACTGTAGAGGTCACCGGGGAACCCCCGTTGCTCCAGACCGAATCCACGCAGCTCGGCGAGGTGGTGAATCGAAAGAGCGTGGTGGACCTCCCGCTGAACGGGCGGAACTTTACTCAGCTTATTGTCACCGCTCCCGGCGCGTATGTGCCACCGCCCAATAGTTCCACGTACGCGCCTTTGTTGTCAGCATCAACGGGAACCGCAACGAGAACAACACATTTATCCTGGACGGAATCAACAACAACACGACTGACAGCACCTACACGGCGATTGTGCCGTCTCCCGACGCGATTGAGGAGTTCAAGGTGCAGACGAATCTGCTACCTGCCGAATTTGGCCGTAGCTTGGGCGGCGCCATTAACATGACTATCCGTTCCGGGACGAATGATCTGCATGGGACCGCTTTTGAGTTTCTACGGAACTCTCACATGGATGCCAATGCATACTTCAACTCCGGCAGAGTGAAACCGCAATTTCAACAAAATCAATTTGGATTTTCAGCGGGTGGCCCGGTAATTATTCCCAAACTCTACAACGGGAAAAATCGGACGTTCATCTTTGGCGATTATCAAGGAACAAGAGTTCGAAAAGGGTTGACGAGCGTTTTATCAGTACCGACCGGGCCGGAGCGCCTAGGGAACTTTGCCGGCACCCCCACGCTTTACGATCCCAGCACCACGGTAACGGGAACAAACGGCCAAACAACGCGGCAGGCGTTTGCCGGTAACCAAATTCCCATGAACCGATTCAGTCCGAGCGCGATCAAGCTGCTGGCTTTTGAACCGCCGCCGAATGCGCCGGGAACGGTCAACAACTTCGTTCTGAACCCGAAGCACTCGGAAAACGAAAATAAAGGCGATATCAAGGTCGATCAGACGTTTTCGCCTAAAGACACCATGTTCGTCCGCTACAGCGTGTCCCGCGATGCACAATATCAACCATGGAACATTCCGGGCTTGCCGTTCGGCGGGTACTTTAACGATCCCAACTCGCAGCCGACACTCACCAACGGAAGCGGAGCTGCGCTGGGCTATATACACACGTTTTCACCCACAATTGTGAACGAGTTCCGTGCTGGTTATAACCGCCTGTACAAAGTCATTCAGACAGCAAGCAACGATCAAAATATTGCCGCGACTTATGGTATTCCAGGCGTGCCTGATAATCCTGGCGCCAACGGTTTAACGTCAATCAATATCTCAGGCCTTTCGCCGCTCGGCGACAATATCGATCGCCATAATGGGCAGAACGTCTTTCAAGTGTTGGACTTCGTGACGTTCGTCAAAGGAAATCACACTTTGAAATTTGGATTCGATCACCGGCGCACGCAGTTAAATGAGAATCAAGGTTCTTCGCCGCGCGGATCTTTTACGTTTGACGGAGTATTTACACAGAATCCGTTGAGCCGATCAGGCAGCGGTAATTCGGTAGCCGATTTCCTGCTAGGGGCGGCCGATACTTCCGCTATTGGAGGCGTGGTTAGCGATGGCGCACGCATACGCAACTACAGCTATTTTGCACAAGACGATTGGAAAATAAATTCGCGCCTGACGATGAATATCGGCCTCCGGTATGAATACGTCACGCCCGTTACGGCCACGGCCAACCGGCTGACCAGTTTCGATCCAGCCACAAACAACCTCATCTTCGCCAAGGCTGGAAGCATTTATGACCAGGCGCTCTCCTATCCGGACCGGAACAACTGGGCGCCCAGAATCGGCTTGGCTTATCAGTTATTCCCGAAGACGGTCATACGCGCCGGGTTCGGCATGTACTATACGCTGGAGGACGCCGGCGAGCATGTTCTGCTGTTTAATCCGCCAAGAGTGTCGGTGCGGAATACGTTGAGCGATCAACTCAACCTCAGCACCTCACCGCTTCTTGATGCAGGGTTTCCACCTTATGTCGCTACTACGAATTTTCAAAACAAGTTTCTGAGTATCGCCGGCAGGCCCAGTAATTTCCCGGCGGCGTACAGCGAACAATGGAATTTCACGATCGAGCATCAGGTAGCCGGTTTCCTGATTGAAGCGGCTTATGTGGGGAACGAGGCGCACAAGCTGATAGCCAACACAAATATTAACCAGCCAATGCCGGCGGCCGGCCCGGTTAATTCGCGCCGTCCTTTCCCCGGATGGGGCGATATCACTTTTCAAATGCCGCGTGGGAATTCGATTTATCACGGGCTCCAAATGAAGGTTGAAAAACACTTAGGAGCAGCGGGAACCATTCTCATCTCAGATTCCTTTGCGAAAGCTATTGATGACAGCGAAGAAACACAGATCACGAATAATACAGATCCCAGTTCCCCACAAAGTGTTTATAACCTGCGCGCCGAGCGAGGGCTCGCCTCCGTGGATATTCGTAACCGGTTCGTGGCCAGCTATGTCTATGAGCTACCGTTCGGCAGGGGGAAAGCGCTGTTCAGCGGAGCGGGCCGTCTTGCAAATCTCTTCATTGGCGGGTGGCAGATTAATGGAGTGACTACTATTCAAACCGGGCAACCGTTTACCGTGAACACCAGCTTTGACCAATCCAATACCAACTCGGCCGCGCCGCGCCCCAATTCCACGGGAGTCAATCCGGCGCTGTCTAGCGCTCAACAGTCCGTTCAGGAGTGGTTCAACATCGCGGCTTTCGCGCTGCCTTCGGGCTATGCTTTCGGAAATTTGGGCCGCAACACGCTGATTGGTCCCGGGCTGGTGAATTTTGATTTTGCCGGCTTCAAAAACTTTTCCGTGAGTGGCGAGGGTAAACGCATTATTCAATTTAGATCAGAGTTCTACAACATCGCGAACCATCCGCAGTTGGCTACGCCGAACCGTCTCTTCGGCGCGGCGGGCTTTGGGAGCATCACGAGCGTGGTCAATAGCTCACGCGATATCCAGATGGGTTTAAAGTTCATCTGGTAACCCGTATGCGCTTGATCGGTTTAATTTTATTGGCGACGCCGCTGCTATGGTCGCAGGTCGTCATTCAACAGGAAAATTCGAAAGTCGTAGTGAATATTGACGGCAAGCCCTATACCGAGTTTATTTATGGCGCGGGCGTAACCAAACCTTATCTAGATCCACTGCGCGCGGCAACCGGCACGGTGGTGACCCGGCGCTACCCCATGCAAACGACGTTGGGCGAAACCACGGACCACCCTGAGCATCGAGGTGTTTGGTTTGGGCACACGAATGTGAATGGTTTTAATTTCTACGCGAATGAACCAAGCTTTACTACTCCCAACCGCGGAACGATTGTTGTCCGGAAGATCGATAAAATCGAAAGCGGGAAGAAGCAAGGCAACATTCAGGCGGCTTTGGCATGGCTGGATCCCGCAGGGAACACGCTTCTAGTGGAGAAGCGCGAAATGATCTTCTACGGCGGTAAAAGCGAACGCACGATCGATTTTGATTTCAGGCTGACGGCGGTGGGGCCAGTGAAATTTGGCGATCACCGGGATGGCGGCTTTTCCATCCGGGTGGCAGACGCGCTGCGGGAAGACCGCACGGGCCTAATGGTTAGCGCGGACGGATGCAAAAAAGAAAGCGGCTGTTGGGGAAAAGCTTCCAACTGGATGGATTATTCCGGAGATGTGAATGGGGAGAAGGCGGGAATCGCCATTTTGGATCATCCTTCGAATCCGCATCATCCAGCGCATTGGCAAGCACGCGGGTATGGCTTATTTGCAGCGAATATTTTTGGTTTGCGCGAATTTACACATGGGCAGATTGCCGACGGCAGCGTGACACTGAAACCGGGTGAAACGCTGCATTTACGCTACCGGGTGATTATTCATTCCGGCGACGCGCAGAGCGCCAAGATTGATGCGGCGTACGCCCAATACGCGTTACAATAGCACCACGTCGCTTACCTTTCGTGGTTCGGTGTAAATTGTTACGATTCAGAAGGGGTTCCATGAGTATTTCAAGACGAGGATTTCTAGGAACAAGCGCGGCTTTAGGCAGCTTAGCCACAGAGCAGTTGGGGAAAGCGGAGCCAGTAAAAAAAGCAGTTCTCCCAACCAGAATTTTGGGGCGCACGGGCGTGCCTGTATCCATTTTGGCTTTCGGCTGCGGCAGCCGTTTTCTCGCTTATCACGAAGAGGATCAAGCGCTGGAAGCGTTGAACCGCGCGCTCGACCTTGGCATTACGTATTTTGATACGGCCTATGCCTACGCGAATGGTTTAAGTGAAACGCGCGTGGGCAAGGTCATGGGTAGCCGTCGAAAGGAAGTTTTTCTCTCGACCAAAATGCAGGAACGAGATGGCGACAAGGTCAAAACCATTATCGAGGGCAGCCTGAAGCGCCTACAAACGGACCAATTGGATTTAATCCATATTCACGAACTCAAAGGCGAAGACGATCTCGCGAGAATTGAAGCCAAAGGCGCCATTCTGGATACGCTTTTAAAGCTGCGGGATGAGAAAGTCACACGGTATATCGGTATCACGTGCCACGCTTACCCGTCGGTGCTGAAGACCGCGCTCGAACGGCATGATTTCGATTGCACGCAGTTTGCCTTGAACGCGGCGCGTGTCGGCATGAAAGTCGGTCATGGCTCGCCGCTCGGTTCGATGGTGATTGATCCGGGTTTAAAGACCAGTTTTGAAACGGTTGCGCTTCCCGTGGCTAAGCGAAAGAACTTGGGCGTGATCGGCATGAAGGTATTCGCGGCGGATGGCTTAGTAGGACAGGCGAAACCTGAAAAATTGCTATATTACGCTCTTTCGCTGCCGGTTTCGGCGGTATCAGTGGGTATGCAGTCGCTCCAATATATTGAAGAAAACACTCGATTAGCGCGCGCGTTTCAACCGCTTCCAGAGGATGAAATGCGCCAGATGAGCGATCACCTATCCAGTCAAAATAAGACGGCCTTGGATTGGTACTTCCAGCATCACCGGGACCAATTTTTGGATACGCAATCGGAAGGTTGATTCGCGCCCGCGCCAGCCGCGCCCATAGCCCTGTTGCTTTCCCAAATGAAGTGTGGCATGCTTCCTGTTGGGAACCCAACAATCGCTATGAAAGAAAAAACGGATGTCCGGCAAGGCACGCTGGCGCTGATGGTGCTGAAGACTTTGGACGTTCTGGGGTCTCTGCACGGCTACGGCATCGCTCGGCGTATTGAGCAGATCAGCGGAGACCTGCTGACGCTGAACCAAGGCACGCTCTATCCCGTGCTGTTGAAGCTTGAGCAGGAAGGCTCCATCACGTCTGAGTGGGGCGCTTCTGAAAATAACCGTAAGGCGCGCTTCTACCGGCTGACGCGGGACGGGCGCAAACAGTTGCAGGCGGAGACGCGCGATTGGGAACAAACGGCGGCTATCATCGGCCGGTTCTTCGCGGTAAAGGCGGAGGATCTGTAATGAGAACAGTCCGGCGATTCGTCAGGCGGTTGGGCGCCTGGAGAAGAAGAAGCCAGGATGAAGCGCGATTAAGCGCGGAGATTGACAACCATATCGCGCTGCAAACCGCTGAAAATCTCAAAGCCGGTTTATCGCCCGATGAGGCGAGGCGTCAAGCGGTGCTTAAGTTCGGAGCCGTAGAGGCGATGAAGGAGGGTTATCGCGATCAGAGAGGACTGCCGTTCCTCGAAACATTGATGCAGGATACGCGCCACGCGGTGCGCCGTTTGCGCAAAGCACCGGCATTTACCATTACCACCATCCTGACGCTTGCCCTGGGCATTGGCGCCACCACTTCCATTTTTACTTTGGTGCATGCGGTTTTGTTGAAGTCTTTGGCGGTGGCAAATCCCAGCGACTTATACCGCCTGGGCAGGCAAACCCATTGCTGCATGTGGGGCGGATACAGCCAGGATGCGGAGTATTCACTTGTTTCTTACGAGTTGTATCAGCACTTCCGCGACAACACCAAAGGATTTGCAGAATTGGCTGGATTTCAGGCAGGAGGAGGAGGTTCCTTATTTGGAGTCAGGCGCGCAAGCGATACAGAAGCAGCACAAAGCCATCGCGGCGAGTTTGTATCCGGCAATTACTTCGCGATGTTCGGGGTAAGAGCCTTTGCAGGGCGTTCGCTTGCCGCAAGGGACGATCAACCAACTGCTCCACCTGTCGCAGTGATGAGCTATCGCTTATGGCAGCAGAAATACGGAACTGATCCATCCATCATCGGCAGCATTTTCAATTTTAACGGCAAGCCACTTACGGTGATCGGCATCACGCCCCCGGGCTTTTTTGGCGATACGCTCAGCGACTCGCCTCCTGATTTCTTTCTGCCATTGGCAATTGAACCGCTTTTACAAGGCGATAATACGCTGCTCCGCATACCGGATGCTCACTGGTTGGACTTAATTGGCCGTGTTCGGCCAGGCGCGACGCCTACTTCCATAGAGGCGCAAATGCGAGTGGAATTGAAGCAATGGCTGCGGTCGCATTGGGGAGAGATGGATAGCAATGCGCGAGCGAATTTCCCGCGACAGACCTTGTATCTGAGCCCCGGGGGCGCCGGAATCACGAGCATGCGGGAGGCCTATGAACATTGGCTGCAAATCCTGATGACGGTTTCAGGATTTGTGCTGCTGATCGTCTGCGCAAACGTCGCCAATCTCATGCTGGTGCGCGGCATCGAGCGGCGGCAACAAACATCGTTGAGCATCGCGTTGGGGGCGCGCCCGGCTCGTCTGATGAGGCAGGCCCTGACGGAAAGCATTTTGCTTTCTTTGTTGGGCGGCGCGGCTGGCCTGGCGATTGCGTTTGCCGGTACACGCCTGATTCTCTATTTCACATTCACCACAATTCCCGGATTCGCGGGTATACCGATTCATCCTTCGCCCTCGATGCCGGTGCTGTTGTTTGCGTTTGCTGTTTCGCTGCTGACCGGAGTCGCCTTCGGCATCGCTCCCGCGTGGATGGCCGGCAGAGTCGATCCGATTGAAGCGCTGCGTGGTGTGAATCGCTCCACAAACCGCCTGGGCTCAGGAGCTCGCAAGACGCTGGTGGTGTTGCAGGCAGCGCTTTCACTTGTGCTGCTGTCCGCGTCCGGATTGCTAACTGCCGCGCTGCATAATCTGGAGAATCAGAATTTCGGTTTTGACCAGGATAGGCGCACGGTGGTGAATATCGATCCGAAACTGGCAGGTTACCGGGGTGAGCAATTGACAGCGCTCTATCAGCGCATCCACGATTCACTGGCGGGCATTCCGGGCGTAGCAGCAGTGGCTCTCTGTAGTTATTCGCCTCAAAACGGCGATAGTTGGAATGACGGAGTCTTCGTGGACGGACGTGCCGCCCCCGGACCTAAGGAAAATAATTCTTCCAACTTCGATCGCGTCACGGCGGGATATTTTGGCGTCATTGGAAATCCCATCATTCAAGGACGCGCCATCTCCGAACAAGATACGGAAGCTTCGCAACATGTGGCGGTCATTAATGAAGCGTTTGCGCGGAAGTTTTTCCCGCATGAGAACCCTATCGGAAAACATTTCGGACGGTCTGAATTCGGCGCCGCGCGCCAGTACGAAGTTATAGGCGTTGCCAAAGATGCCCGCTATCTGACTTACAACCTGGAATATCCGATTGGGCCGTTCTTCTTTTTGCCTGAGGCGCAGCATGACGTTTTCCCGAACGCTGAATACACCAAGGGCGATGTGCGTTCTCATTTTCTGCACGAAGCGGTCATCTTAATGAAGCCAGGCGCCAATCTTTCCGTTTCTCAGATACTTCGGGCCATGATCGCGGTAGATCCGAATATGCCGGTGTACTTCATGCGCACGCTGCGGGAACAAGTGGCTAGCCAATTCAGCCAGCAGCGGCTGATTGCACGCCTTACGTCATTCTTCGGAATTCTCTCGCTGGTCTTGGCTTCCATTGGGTTGTACGGGGTAACTGCCTATAACGCAGGACGGCGGACCAACGAAATTGGGGTACGCATGGCGCTGGGAGCGAATCGCAGCCATGTGGTGGCGCTTGTGCTTCGCGGGGCCTTCGGGCTAGTTGTGTTCGGCCTGTTGGTTGGGTTGCCGTTAACGCTGGGAATCGGGCAATTTCTGGGACATCAGCTCTATGGAATGAGTCCGTACAATCCGGTCGTGACGTTGGCAGCCATCGTGGCGCTGGCGTTCGCGGCGTTTGTTGCCTCCTTGATTCCAGCGTTTCGGGCTAGTTTGATTTCGCCGATGCAGGCGTTGCGGGCTGAGTAGATGAAAAGAACTTTGAAGCGATTCGCTAAGCGATTGGGCGCGTGGGCCACCAGGCGGCGAGATGAAGCGCGATTGGCAGCAGAGATTGAGGAGCATATCGCGCTGCAAACCGCCGAAAATGTTCGCGCCGGATTACCGCCCATGGAGGCGCGACGCCAGGCCCTGCTGAAGTTTGGACCGGTGGAGGCAATGCGGGAAAGCTATCGGGATCAGAAAGGATTACCATTTATGGAAACTCTGCTGCAGGATATCCGCCACGCACTGCGCCGCTTGCGAAACGCTCCGGTGTTCACCATTACCACTGTCCTGACGCTGGCGCTGGGTATTGGCGCTACCACTTCGATTTTTACTTTGGTGCATGCCGTTCTATTGAAATCGCTGCCGGTGTCGAAACCCGAGGATTTATATCGCCTAGGAAAAGAAGCCCGTTGCTGCTACCAAGGCGGTTACAGTCAAGATAAAGAGTTCGTCCTGGTCTCGTACGATTTGTACAAATACCTCCGGGACAACACCAAAGGCTTTTCGGAATTAGCGGCCTTCCCCGCGGTTCAGCCGCTGTTTGGCGTGCGGCGCGCGGGCGGCTCCGAGTTGGCCCAAAGCTATCCGGGCGAATTTGTATCAGGCAATTACTTCGCCATGTTCGGCATCAGCGCGTATGCCGGACGCGCGCTTACGGTCCGGGACGACAAAGCCGGCGCTGCGCCGACTGCGGTGATGAGCTATCGCTTATGGCAGCAAAGATATGGAATGGATCCGTCGGTCATCGGCGCCGTCTTCGACATCAATGACAAGCCATTTACAGTGGTGGGAATTACTCCACCGGGTTTCTTCGGCGACACTCTGCGCAACACCCCGCCCGATTTCTTTCTGCCGCTGACAACCGAACCGTATGTGGAGACCGATGCCGATCTATATAAGTACGACACTCACTGGCTAGACTTGATCGGCCGCATCCGCCCGGGCGCAATGCCCGCATCCATAGAGGCTGAGATGCGGGTGGAGTTGAAACAATGGCTGCGCTCGCATTGGGGTGAGATGAGCGCTAACGATCGCGCGAAATTTCCCGATCAGACCTTGTTTTTGACTCCCGGAGGCGCGGGCATCACCGGTATGCGCGAGGAATATGAGCACTGGCTGCAAATCCTCATGATGGTTTCAGGATTTGTGCTGCTTATCGTCTGCGCCAACGTAGCCAATCTCATGCTCGTTCGCGGCATGGAGCGGCGACGGCAGATCTCGTTGAGCATGGCGCTGGGTGCGCGGCCGTCAAGACTGGTCAGACAGGCGCTTACGGAAAGTATCTTGCTCTCGTTGTTTGGCGGCGCGGCGGGTCTGGCCGTCGCGTTTGCGGGCACGCGCCTGATTCTGCATTTCGCATTTCCCTCGCTTGCCGGAACGGCGGCCATACCCATCAGCGCATCGCCTTCCCTGCCGGTGCTGCTGTTCGCCTTTGCCGTTTCTTTGATTACGGGAGTTGCCTTCGGCAGCGCTCCCGCATGGATGGCCACGCGAGTAGATCCAATGGAAGCGCTGCGCGGAGCCAGCCGCTCCACCGCCCGCGTGAGCTCGCTCCCCAGGAAGACACTGGTGGTGTTGCAGGCCGCGCTCTCGCTGGTTTTGCTATCAGCATCAGGACTGCTGACGGCCGCACTGCACCAACTGGAGAATCAAAATAGCGGATTCGACCAGGACCGGCGCATGGTGGCGAGCATGAATCCACGGCTGGCCGGCTACCGGACACAGCAACTTTCACCGCTTTACCGGCGCATCCACGATTCCATCGCAAGCATTCCGGGCGTATCTTCGGTGGCTCTCTGCCTATACTCACCACAAAGCGGCAAGGGTTGGGGCACCGGCGTGCAAGTGGATGGGCATCCCATTCCGGGGCCCAAGGACGACAATTCCGCTGGATGGGATCGAGTTACGGCCGGGTACTTTGACGTCATCGGAACCCCTATCGTTCAAGGGCGCGGCATCTCTGAACAGGATACAGCGGCTTCGCGGCAGGTGGCCGTCATCAACGAGGCATTTGCGCGGAAGTTTTTCAAGAATGAAGACCCGATTGGTAAGCATTTCAGTCATTCCGTACCCGGGGCCAGCCGCCAGGTTGAAGTGGTGGGCATCGTTAAAGACGCGCGCTATCTGACTTTCGATCTGGGCAAGCCGATGCGCCCCTTCTTTTTTTTACCCGAAGCACAAGCCGACTACACGCAAAGCAATCTGGGCGCGCTTTTCATGAGCGACATCGTGATTCTGACCAAGCCAGGCGCCAGCCTGCCGGTTGCGCGGATACGCCGAGCCATGGCTTCGGTAGATCCGAATATGCCGGTCATTTCGATTCGAACGCTGAGAGAACAAGTAGCCGTGCAATTCAGCCAGCAGCGGCTGATTGCGTGGCTTACCTCATTTTTCGGCGTTCTTTCGCTTGTCTTAGCTTCGATCGGGCTGTATGGCGTGACTGCCTATAATGCCGGGCGGCGAACCAATGAGATCGGCGTGCGCATGGCGCTGGGCGCTAATCGTACACACGTGGTCGCGCTGGTGCTACGGGGCGCTTTCGGGCTGGTTGTCTTTGGCCTGTTGATTGGCTTGCCGTTAACATTGGCAGCCGGGCGCTTTCTGGGCAGCCAGCTTTACGGGATGAATCCGTACAATCCGGTGGTGACTTCGGTGGCCATCGCGGCGCTCGCGTTCGCGGCGCTGATTGCATCCTTCATTCCGGCCTTGCGTGCGAGTTTGATTTCGCCGATGCAATCGCTACGGGCCGAATAGGGTTGTCTAACATCTTCCTGGTAAAGACCTGATATCGTCTATGAAGCGCTATGCGTTCTGGTTTTTCTGTTATACTCCCCCTTATTTTGATGGGAGCGGTAGCCCCGCTCTGCCTTGACGCAGCCCAGCCTGCCCATTCAAATCTTGATGCTGGTTTTGACCAAACGGTACGGCCTTTTGTAACCACTTATTGCATTGGGTGCCACAGCGGCACTACGCCCGCAGCAAATTTTAACCTTAAAGCTTACTCCACAAAGGCCGACGTGGTTGAGGATCTTCCCCACTGGACCGCGGTGATGGGCCGGCTGAAGGCCGAGCAGATGCCTCCGAAAATGATGAAGCAGCCTCCGCCGGAGGTACGCAAACAGGTGATTGCGTGGATCGAATCCGTGCGCGATTCGGAGGCGCGGAAGAATGCGGGCGACCCTGGAGTGGTGCTGGCGCGACGCCTGAGTAACGCCGAGTATAACTACACCATCAAGGATTTAACCGGCGTGGATATTAGGCCGACCAAAGAGTTCCCCGTGGATCCGGCCAACACAGCCGGATTCGATAATTCGGGAGAGTCGTTGACCATGTCGCCGGCGCTGTTGACCAAGTATCTGCAAGCGGCGCGCGAAGTGTCGAATCATATGGCGCTGACTCCCGACGGAATTGTTTTCGCTCCGTACACGATGCTGGTGGAGACCGACCGCGAGAAATTCGCCATTCAACGCATTGTAGATTTCTACAAACGCCAACCGACCGATTACGCGGACTACTTTCAAGCCGCTTGGCGCTATAAATACCGGGCGGCCCTCAAGATGCGAAAAGTGACGCTGACCCAGGTGGCTGAGACGGCAAAGGTGAGCCCCGAATATCTGCCCATGATTTGGCAGATGCTGGGCGAAACCAAGGACAAAACGCTAAAGGAAGCGGGTCCTATCGCTAAGCTTCGCACCATGTGGCGCGCGCTGCCGCCGCCTCCGGGCGCGAGCGAGGAAGATGTGCGCGCGAAATGCGTGGAGATGCGTGACTTCGTGGTGAGAATCAGGAAGGACACGGCCATGGAGTTCGCGGCTCCGGTGGTGAAAGGATTACCGCCAACATCGCAGCCGTTGATGAACTGGAAACTTCGCCAATTCGCGGCGCACCGTAGAGACTTCGACACCGCCGCGCTGCGCATGGATTCCGACCCGCCCCTGGTAGTTCCTGAAATTCCGAAATATCCCGGACTTGGTCGGGAGGCCGCGCCCAGGGCAGCAGCGCTGATGCTGAAATCGCGGGCAAGCGATCCGGACCTTGTGGTGTCGACCGGCGAGCGCCAACTCTATGAGGCCGCTTTCGCGCAGTTCGCGCACGTGTTTCCCGATGCCTTCTATATCAGTGAGCGCGGGCGTTATTATCCCGACGATTCGGAAGATAAGGGACGGCTGCTGAGCGCCGGTTATCACAATGTGATGGGCTACTTCCGTGACGATACCCCGCTCATGGAGATGATTCTGGATGAGCAGGGAAAGAAGGACCTGGACAAACTCTGGCAAGAGTTTGAGTTCATGGGCGATTACACGACGCGGACCTGGGTTCAGTATTTCTTCAATCAGAGCGGCGAAGTGGAAGGCCATGGCCGCGAATCCGGCAGTGAACGGCCGTCAGATAAAGCAATTTCGGCAACGCCAGTGGTCTTCGGATTACGCGATGCCTATTTGGCGAAGGCCGCGCCGAGCGACAATCCTATCGCCATGGATGCAATTCGCTACCACTTTGAACTGGTCAACA
Organism: Bryobacteraceae bacterium; assembly: GCA_036488895.1. GTDB lineage: Bacteria > Acidobacteriota > Terriglobia > Bryobacterales > Bryobacteraceae > Bog-105. Next base: position 20,973 of record DASXGT010000010.1, read on the forward strand.
AGACCATGCGAGGAGTGGAGCAAATGCGGACGGATGCGGAGCCGAAGCATTTAGACGCTCTTCTCCGATTCGCGTCGCGGGCCTACCGGCGGCCGTTGTCGCCTGCGGAGAGCCAAGATCTGATCCAGTATTATCATTCGCTGCGTGAGAAAGGCGGCTTAACGCACGAAGAGGCGATACGCGACACGATTGTCAGCATATTGATGTCGCCCAAGTTCGACTACCGCATCGACCTGATTACGAATAGCGCGCCGAATCCGCGTGAAAGCGGCCGGCACACAAAAGGCGTGCTGCGGCCGGTTTCTTCGATCACGCCGGGAAAGGCCGACAGCGGGACAATCGGCGGGTTCAAAGTGACGCCGCTGTCTAATTACGATCTGGCCAGCCGGTTGAGCTATTTTCTTTGGTCGAGCATGCCCGATGACGAACTGCTGGCGCGTGCCGCTAAGGGCGATTTACAGAAGCCGGAAGTGCTGGCTGCCGAGGCGCGGCGTATGTTGAAAGACGAGCGGGCGCGCGATCTGGCGGTGGAGTTCGGGGGCAACTGGCTCGGCATCAGGCAGTTTGAAGAAATCAACACCGTGGACCGGGAGCGGTTCCCTAGCTTCGACAACGATCTCCGTGAGGCGATGTATGAAGAGCCGATTCGCCTCATGGAAAATGTGATCCGGACCGATGGGTCGCTTCTCGATTTTATTTACGGTAAATATACCTTCGTGAATCCGGTGCTGGCCAAGCACTACGGCATGCCGGAAGTGAAGGGCGGAAATGACACTTGGGTGCGGGTGGACGACGCCGATAAGTATGGCCGCGGCGGCGTATTGCCGATGGCCGCTTTCCTGACGCTGAACGCGCCCGGACTGCGAACTAGTCCGGTCAAGCGCGGAAACTGGGTGGTGCAGCGCGTGATCGGCGAAAAGATTCCGCCGCCGCCGCCCAATGTTCCAGAATTACCGCAAGACGAGGCAAAATCAGACTTGCCGATACGGGATATGCTGGCCAAGCACAGAGCGAACCCGACCTGCGCGGCGTGCCATGCGCGATTCGATTCATTTGGGTTGGCCTTTGAGGGATACGGCCCCATTGGTGAAAAGCGGGAGAAGGATTTGGCAGGACGTCCGGTGGATACGCACGTGGAATTTCCAGGGGGCGGAGAGGGCGACGGTGTCGCGGCCATACGAAATTTTATTCGAGAACACCGAGAAAATGATTTTGTGGATAACTTCAGCCGTAAATTATTCGCCTACTCACTGGGAAGATCTTTGATGCTGTCAGACGAACCGGCGATTGAGCAGATGAGGGCGGCGCTTGCCGCCGATCACTACCGGTTCGATTCCCTGGTGCAGATTATCATCACCAGCCCGCAGTTTATCAACAGAAGGAGCCCGGCAGGCCGGGATTAGAAGGATTCATATTTTGCATAGAATAAAGAAGTCCGCACAGACCATCACCCGCCGCACCGTGCTGCGCGGCGTTGGGGTCACCATGGCCCTTCCGCTGCTGGAATCGCTCCCCTGCTTCGCCGACACGGCGACCATTACGTACCCGAAGCGCTTCGGAATCCTGTTCATGGGGAACGGCATCAACGAGCAGCATTGGGATTCGCAAGGGAACGGCGCGGACATGAAGCTCAGCAAGACGCTGGAGCCGCTGGAGCCGTTGAAGAAAAAAATCAATGTGATCCATGGTTTGTATCAGAAGCGGACTGTCGGCCTGGGCATTCACCCTGGGCAAACGGGCGGCCTGCTTTCGGGTGCGATGATTCACAAGGGCGCCATTATCCACGCCGGCGTCACGGTGGACCAGTTGATCGCCAATCACGTGGGCGACGCTACTCCGCAATCCAGCATCGTTTTGGCTTGTGAGCAGCCCATGACGGGATACCACGAGTCCAATTACTCGCTGGCTTATAGCTCGCACATTTCCTGGGAGAATCCGGATTCGCCGGTCCCGAATGAAGTTTATCCGTCGCTAGCCTGGGATAGCCTTTTCGAAAATCGCGGCAGCCTGCGGAACGTGAGCATCCTCGATCGCGTGCGGGAAGAAGCAGCGGCGCTGAGCACCGAAATCAGCTCCGATGACAAGAGCAAGCTGGACGAATATCTAACGAGCGTTCGCGCCGTAGAAAAGCGCGTGGACGGCATGCGGCAGAACAAAGAGAAGGCAGAGGATTCGGCGAAGCAGCAAAATCGCCCGGTGTTTTCCATGGACCGGCCCGCCAATGGTTTGCCGGAAGACCTGCGCGAGCATGCGCGCCTGATGTGCGACATTATTGCGATTGGTTTCCAGACCGACAAGACGCGTGTCGCCACGCTGTTAATGGCGCGTGATCTTTCCGCTATGTACTATCCGTTCCTGGGAGTGAGCGACGGGCACCATTCGGCATCGCATAACAATTTGTCGGAAGGATATGAGCGTATCTCGCGTTTCCATCTCAGCCAACTTGCCTACCTTGCGACCAAGCTGGACGGCATGCCTGAGGGCAATGGGACTGTGTTGGATAACTCCTGCTTGATGTTCCTGTCGAACATGTGGATCGGGCGGAAGCATGACAATACGAGATTGCCTATCGTGCTGGCAGGAGGATTGGGCGGCACGCTGGAGACGGGACGCACGCTGGACTATTTGCAAGCCGGCGACGATAACCGGAAACTGAACAGTTTGTTCCTGTCGATCATGGATCGCATGGGAATTAAAGTAGACCAGTTCGGCGACGCCGAAACAAGGTTGCAGCATATTTAGAAGGAAGCAGTAAGGCTGGCGCTTTTGTCAGCCCTTACTGTGCTTACGGCTATCGGCCGATGGCCGGATCAGATATGCTGTGTTTGCCGGTTTCGACGTGGCCGGCTATGCGTTGTTGAAAATCGGGCTCCGATTCCACCTCAATCACGAAATCATACCAACCGAAGGAACTCTCGAGCGGCCGATATTCCGCGCGATTTCCGCCAGCCTGTAATGCGGCGCGCCTTGTATCCCCGGTATACGTATCAAGAATTTGCACTTGGACAAGTTCTTCGCCGCGGTTTTGAATTTCTAATGTGATGCCGGGGCGATCGGCGTCGTAGTGGCTGGTGATCTCAAGGTTGACCTTACGGCTGTCTGCTGTGCTGCCTTTGAAGGTTCGCAGTAGGCCGTTGGGTCCGTAAACCGAAAGATCATAATCATTTTGACCGAATCCATTGAATTTCCATTGGTCGGAAATCGTGGTGTGCGGGCCAACGGTGTAACTCCAAGGACCCTGCTGGCTATTGTTGGAGCGCACTTGAAAAACCGCCGCTGCATCGCCGATGTTGTGGAAATGAATCGTAACGACGCCCTGAGCTAAATTGACTTCTCCCCGCACATTCAATTCGTATGGGACGGCGCGCGCGGGGCGAGTTCCGGGTTCCTGCGTTGGCAATGACTGTTCGGTTGGCGGAACCGGCTTGTAGTCCGGATGCCGCTGGTTATCGGGCGGGAGATACGCGATGGTGCTGGGCAGCGGAACCGCGGCATCACTAGGTTTTCGGAAATCGAATGCGGACGTCAGATCTCCGGTGACTGCGCGACGCCACTTCGTGATGTTATGTTCGCACAATCCGGGATAATCCTGGCCGAAACGTTTCTCGATGAATTTGATGAGCGACGTGTGGTCAAACACCTCGGAGCTGACCCAGCCGCCTTTGCTCCAGGGCGAGATGACGATGAGCGGAACCCGTAGGCCCAAGCCGTAAGGGCCGGCCGGGTTTTCCGAATTTCCCGCGAAAAATTCATTGGTGGTGTCGATGGTTGAGATACCTTGCGCGGAAGACGGCGGCGGAGTGGGCGGGACCATGTGGTCAAAGAAGCCGTCATTTTCGTCGTACATCAGGAAGAATGCAGTCTTGCTCCAAACCTCGGGATTTGCTGTTAGCGCGTCGAGGATTTGCGATACATACCAGGCGCCGTAGTTGGCGGGCCAGTTCGGATGTTCGGTGTAGGCTTCCGGCGCGGCGATCCAAGAAACTTGCGGCAATTTGTTGTCTTGCACATCTTGCCGGAAAATATCAAACAACGTTCCCTTGACGGCAATATTCGTTCCGGTTTTCGCGCCATCGGCGAGCGGACTGCCCGGCGCCGCGTTCTGATATTGATGGAAATAGAGAAGCGAATTGTCTCCGTAATTGCCAATATAGGCGTTGTCTGACGTCCATCCCCAAGAACCGGCGGCCGTCAATCCTTCGCCTTGGTCCTGATAAATCTTCCACGAAACGCCAGCGGCTTGCAGGAGCTCCGGATAGGTAGACCAATCGTAGCCGGCTTCCGCATTATCAATGACGGGGCCGCCGCCTTGGCCGTCGTTGCCGACCCAGCCCGTCCACATGTAATACCGGTTGGGATCAGTCGGCCCCAGCAGAGAACAATGATAGGCGTCGCAAATCGTGAAGGCGTCAGCGAGCGCATAGTGGAACGGAATGTCGCTCCTGGTGAGGTGCGCCATGGTGGTGGTGCCCTTGCTGGCTACCCACTGATCGTATTTCCCGTCATTCCAAGCCTGGTGCGTGGTTGTCCAGTCGTGCGCGAGATCTTCTATGAATTGAAGTCCAAGGTTGGGCGCGCCCGGATGGAACGGCAAGAGATCATCCGCGCCATTGGGCTGATGCCACACTGACTTGCCGGAGGCCAGGCGCATGGGCCGGGGATCACCGAATCCGCGCACACCCTGCAACGTGCCAAAGTAATGATCGAAGGAGCGGTTCTCTTGCATCATGATGACGATGTGTTCGACATCGGCGATACTGCCGGTGCGATGATTTGCGGGAATTTCCAATGCGCGCGCGATGCTTGCGGGAAAAGCGCCGGATAAGGCGCCGGTGGTTAGAAGCTGGAGGAAACTGCGACGGTCAGTACTCATGGATAGCTACAACAGGGTAACCAGCGTTTGTTTCGTTTTCCTGACAGTTCTGTTTGTAATTTGCGACGGTGATTGTCGTGACTGAAAAAAGAACTTAACTCGAATGCAACGACGGGCGCTGTTCCAATGTCTAACGGTGATATGGGAAACGAAACCGAAAGGCGCTTCCTAGTACGGGGGGAGGCGTGGCGGAAATCCGCGAAGAAAGAAGTAGAGTACCGGCAAGGTTACTTGTCTCTGGATCCCGACCGGAACGTGCGTGTTCGAGCAAGTGCCGACGACGCCGTCATTACGATTAAAGGTAAACGGCAGGGGCTCACCCGAAGCGAGTTTGAATACGCAATTCCGTTAGAGGACGCCACCTTATTGCTATCCGAGGTCTGTCAGAAACCACTGATTTACAAAACTCGCTTCACCATTCCGGCGAATCGGCAGAAGTGGGAAGTGGATGAATACCAGAATGAAAACCAAGGGCTCATCATAGCCGAATTGGAGGTGCGGCGAAACGGTCATCGCTTTGCCAAGCCGGAGTGGATTGGCGAAGAAATTTCGGAAGATGAACGCTTCAATAACGCCGCTCTGGTGGAGCATCCATACCGGACATGGCGCGGCGCAGCGGTAGGGCTCGCAAAATATTACTTGCGGCATAGCGAATCGGTTCCGGAAGGACTTTCCCGCAGTCTGCATGAGCAGCTCGACGTAGCGATCACGGAGCTTACTGATAGCCAGGAATTGGCTGATGAGGGGATTCACGAAGCGCGGAAGTGCTTGAAGAAGACTAGAACGCTTCTTCGCTTGGCTCGGCCCATTCTAGGGCGTGTTTACCGAGAGCAGAATACGCAAATGCGCGATGCCGGACGTAAGCTGTCGGAATTGCGAGATATGCAGGTGCTGGCCGACACCGTTGATCAGTTGAAGGAAAAGGAAGAACTCCCCAGCGCCGCTAAGCCGGCTCTTGAGCGAATGCGTGGAATCATCTTGCGACGTAAGGAAGAACTTTTCCGGCAGGCGGAACAGCAGAACGAATTGCCCGGCGTTGTAGAGAAACTACGCGAGATTCGCACCGCGATCAGCGCGTGGCCGCTTGAGCGGATCACCCATGAAACGCTGATGTCCGCCTTTGAGGAAAGCATGCAGCGGGGGCAACTCGCCTTTGCGGCCGCTTTGAAAAACCAGCAGGACGAAGATTTTCATAACTGGCGCAAGCGAACGAAAGACGTGCGGTATCAGCTTGAGTTCTTACACAAGATGTGGACAGACGTGCTGAGTGGATATGCCGCGAACGCCAAGCAATTGGAACAGGCGCTGGGAAAGGACCATGATCTGGCAGTGCTGCGGGGCATGATTCCTCGCAAGACATCACAAGAAAAAAAGGATGCTGCATTGTTGGCAGCGGTGATCCGCGACGAACGAAAGGTGCTTCGCAAAGAAGCGGAGAGCACCGGACAACTGCTCTATGGTGAAAGTCCGAAATTGTGGGCGGAGCGCTTGGAGCGCTGCTGGCAAGCCTGGAAATAAGACCTGGAAATAAGCCTGGGGGGACGATACGCGCCTGAACCGGTTCGCCTACGCCAGGCATTGCTTCATGTAAGCCATGCATTTCCCCACTTCTTCGGTCGCAGTTCCCTTCCCCTTATATTCGTATTCGGCAAAACAAGGAATTGGATACTTGTTTTCTTTCAGCAGCAATAGAACCTGTTTAATAGGCGCATCACCTTCTCCAAATACCGTATACGGGCCGCCGTCTCGCTTCATATCTTTAACGTGCAGGTGCGTGATTTGCTTATGGCTTTCCTTAATGTAAGCACCCGCATCACAGTTCGCCGCGGTAAAGTGGCCTATGTCCAAGTTGACCTTAAAATATTTCGACATATCTAACGCTTTTTGAAACGTCTCGGGCGTCGAAAATTCATTTTGATCGCTTACCTTATTGTGCCCGTGAAAGGCGACATACATTTTGTGCTTTTCCGCGAAGGGCGCCAAACGGTGGGCCATGGTCAGTTGAGTAGAACAGGAGATGATCTTTACGCCGATTGCCTTGGCATGTTGAAAGCCTTTGTCGATTTCTTCGTCGGTGTAATCGTCTCTGAAGTTGATGGTGTATGCGTAGACATCGATGCCCGCCTCGTCGAATTTTGCGCGAACTGTTTTGAAGTACGTATCCGGCGCCGAAATTCGCCATTTGCGAAGATCCTCTCGCGCGGCCGCCGACCTCTGAAACCATGGTTCCACATGCGGAGAGAATAGCTCAATCACTCCGATGCTGTTCGCTTTTAAGTCCGTGATCACTGCGTCCACCTGGTTGCTGCCGGGAGTGCGCGGCAAGTCATGATAGCTATAAGTGATGGTACCCAGGCGTACACCGTCCACTGTGGAATTGATCCTGGCGGCCATGGCAATTGAGGAGGACAGGCCGGCTAGCGCGATTTTTCCGAAGTCTCTTCTTGAATACATGATTTTTCCTAGAACAATAACTTCAGGGCAAGTTGCAACTGCCGTGGATTATATCCACCATTCATACTGCTAATGATTCCAAATGACGCGTTACCGAGTTGCGCGTTTGGATTTCCGAAGCTTGGCGAATTGGTAAGGTTGTAAGCCTCAGTCCGGAACTGTAGTTGCACCGTGTCTTTAATTTGGAAATTTTTGAACATGGAGGCGTTCAGGCTCCAGAGATGCGGACCGTACAAGATATAGGGCCCTGAGTTGCCGATTTGGCCGAGGGGCTGCACCACGAAAGCGCTGGTGTCAAACCATTTATTCAGAGTAGGATTGGGTAGTTGTCCACTGGCAATCCGGTTTGGCCGTTCGGTAATGCCAAGATTGGTTTGCGGCGAGAGGTCCGTCACGGAGTAAGGCGATCCGGTCTGCCAATAGTATATGGTGTTGAGCTGCCATCCGTGAATCAATTGCTTCATCGCACCCGTGGAAGCTTTCCCGAAGGGTAACTCATAATTTGCGGCGACTGTCACCCGGTGGCGAATATCGAGCGGACTGTTGCCATATTCTAGATTCCAGTTATTAATCAACTGCCCCTGGCCGCCGCTTTGCAGAGCATGCGCCAGAGTGTAGTTGGCGTTCAACGAGAAACCATTTGCATAGCGATGCTCGAAGGTGGCTTGCATCGAATGGTAATTGATGGTTCCACTGTCAGTGATATAGGAAATGGTGCTGACGCCCGGCAGCTGAGAGTAGTACGGCCGCGTAGGCTGCACATTGACGCTCGGCACGTTCGGCAGCGGCTGGTCGATGTTACTCGGAAATAACGCGTTGTGGCGGGTCAGAGAACCAACATAGCCAACCCCGAATACACTGCCGGCAAGCTGCTTCTGCACAGTTAGGTTGAACTGTTGCACATAGGTCGGCTTCAGGTTGAATTCAGTGGCCATGAGGGTTGCCCCTCCAACAGTGGTGTTGAGCGTGGCTGGATCCTGCGCTACCGGCGCCGGGAATCCCGAACTGATGTTGTAAGTTTGGTTCACTGGCACATTTGCCGTGATAATGGGCGACCAGGTTGCAATCCAGGGCGGGTTCGCGAAGTTTGCCTGTGACATATACTGCCCAGGTATGTAAGTGAGACCAAAACCGCCGCGGACAACGAGGTTGTGCTTAAAGGTCGCGGCAAATCCGAAGCGCGGGGAGAAATTCGTGTAGTATGTCTTCACTCCAGCCGTGGATGAAAATCCATTTTGGCCGGCGGTCCGGACTGTCATAGTGGACAAGTCAAGGTTTGAGATTTCGTTGTGAGCTTCGGTAAAAGGAGTAAAAATCTCATAGCGCAAGCCTAGATTCAGCGTTAGATGACTGTTCACCCTCCAATCGTCCTGCGCGTAAGCGCTGGGTTCCCAAGTTCGAAAGCCCGGCCAGTTTAACGCCTGGTTGAGGGACGCCGCTGTAGGGATTCCAAGAAGGAAAGAGGATAGGCCATTGCCTCCTACCGAGAGGGTGCTGGATGTCGGCGCCGTGCCAAAACTCCACAAGCCTTTGGGATTTTGGCTTTGATACTCGAGGAACTGGCGGCGGATGAGACCGGCTCCGAATTTGAGTGTGTGAGCGCCGAGCGTCCACGTTAGACTGCCCTGGTACTGGAAGGTATTGTCAATGGTGATCAGCGGAACCCACTGCGAGTCGCCCAGACCGTCGTAGCCGCTCACGGTTACGTTCGTGAGGCCTGTGCTGGCCGCATCATGGTTTGCGCCGGGGATACCGAATTGGCTTGCGATGTTTTTACCGTCATTGATTGGCGCCACGTGGTTCGCCCATCTCACCCAGCCGCCTTTCAATTCCAAAAGCAGATTCGGACGAAAAACATGCACTTCATTGAGCTGGAGACCTTGCGCCCGTTCTCGAGACGTTCCCGGATAGGAGATCGCCGAGCCACCAGAATAAATGCCTGGAACTACGATGCCCTGGTCGCCCGGAATAAAAGTCGAGGTGTCATTGTAGGAGTAACGCCCAAACATATAGTCTTTTTCGTTAAAGCGATGGTCTATTTTGGTGTCAAATGTGCCGCTGTCTTGGATTTTGGGATAAGCAGAAGCGAAGTTACTGGTCAACCCCGACGTTTGTGGCGCCTGATAGAGCTGCATAAAATTAGCAGCGATGGGATTGATGCGGCTAGTGGGAATGATATTTTGCGAGAACGGAGCGCGCGTGGAAACGCCTCCGGTGGTAGTAAGCGTGGCGGGATCGTAAATCACGGTCTTTGGGAGCAGCGCCGAAAAATTTCCAGCCTTTTCCGCTGCTGTGGGAACCGTAACGGTGGCCGGTTGTCCCTGGCGCAAACTGACCTCTTCATAGTCGAAAAAGAAGAACGTCTTGTCTTTTTTGATCGGACCTCCGGCGCTTCCGCCGTATTGATTCAGACGGTACTCGGCCTTAGGCTGGGAGGCGACGAAGCGGAATGGCGCGGCATCCATATCGTCGTTTCGAAAGTACTCATACAAAGTTCCATGTACGGCGTTCGTGCCTGATTTAGTGATTAAATTGACGACGCCGCCCGCGGCACGCCCCACTTCCGCGGTGTACAGATTGGTTTGAACACTCACCTCAGCGAGTGCATCAACTGAAGGCCGGACAATCACCGTGCCGATCTCACGGTCGTTGTTGTCCATGCCGTCAACCATGAAGTTATTGACCTGACTGCCTTGCGCACCGACAGAAATGGTTTGGTTAGGCCGCCTATCATCGGGACGCGTGCCGCTGGTAAAAGCAGTTGACGATCCAGCGTTGGCTCCAGGCGCCAATTGCGCCAGGTTGATATAGTTACGCCCGTTCAGTGGCAGATCCTGGACGGCTTTTTCAGTGACCGTGTTGCCAACGGTGGAACTATCTGTCTGCAACACAGCCGCCTGGCTATTCACCTCAAGAGTCTGCGCTATTTGGCCGACTACCATTTGCGCATCCACGCGCTGGCGGTCCCCTGAAGCGAGCCGTAGACCGGGTTCAGTGAATGTCTTGAACCCCTCAGCCTTGACTTCGACCGTATAATTCCCAATAGGCAAAAGCGTAAAAACAAATTCACCGGTTGTATTGGTTTCGACGGTTCTGGCGGCGTGGGTGTCGACGTTTTCAGCCGTGACTTTCGCGCCGGCTACAACCGCGCCGCTGCTGTCGGTGACCCGCCCAACTATATCGGCGGAGGTAAGTTGCGCCAGCAGCGGCGCGACGGGCGTCACTGCCAAAAGACACAGGACGATAAACGTTCTGCTTCGAAGAAAGAACATAAGAAAGCCTCCTCTTAGGATTAGTGGTGAGCAGTCACAGGCTTGGTGACGGTTGATCGCTTGCAGGTGAAGGTGGTTAAGGTCGATTGTAGGCGTCGTCCGTGTGTCTGTCAAGGCGAAATGACAAGTTCTTGACAGAGTTAGTAAAAATAGTTAACTTAGTGAAACCTTCTTATTACCGACTTGAAATGACTCCGACTACGACCCTGTCGCTAGACCGCGGAAATTACGCTTACTCGCCCGCGCCCGTTCGCGCGTCACGCATGCGGGAAACGAATGTTGAAAATCTGTTGCGGTTACTTCGAGATCATTCGCCGTGTTCACGCGCGGATTTGGTTCGCCTGTCAGGATTGACCGCTCCCACCGTCTCCGCCGGTATCCGCACGCTTCAGAGGCGGGATTTGGCTACGTCTCTTGGCCAAGGAAGTTCGAGCGGAGGCCGGCCTCCCGGGCTACTGGAATTCAATGCGCGCCATGGGTACGTAGTTGGGGTTGACGTTGGCGGGACGAGTCTGCGGCTGGCGCTAGCAGACCTTAACGGCGCCGTTGTGGGGCGATGGAGCTCAATTCTAAGGACAGAGCGCAGCCCCAAGGCGGTGACAGATCTGATCGCATCCGGCATAACGCACCTGAGCCGGCAGCAGAAAGTGCCGCTAAAGAGAATACTACAAATCGGCGCTGGAGCTCCCGGCGCCACGGATGCCGCCGCGGGCCGCGTGCTTTCCGCTCCTAATCTGACCGGCTGGAGCGACGTGCCATTTCGTGATTTGATCGAGGGCAAGACTGGAATTGCCGCGACAGTAGAGAATGACGTCAATCTCGGCGCGCTTGGGGAGGGCTGGTGTGGAGCAGCCAAGAACGTAGCCGATTTTATCTTTCTCGCCATCGGCACGGGCATAGGCGCGGGAGTTGTGCTGAACCGGACGCTGCATCATGGCGCGAACTGGTCGGCCGGCGAGGTGGGATACATGCTGCTTCCCGGATTACCGGACGAGCCACCCAGAACAGACCAGCCCGGCAGCCTGGAAAGCGCTATTGGCGGCGCCAGTATTGAGCGAGCCTGGGCAGCAACGCGGGGCGTCGGCCAATCCGGGACGCTTCGCGCGACCGATATCTTTGATCTGGCCGCCGCGGGCGACAGGCGCGCGCGTGAACTCCTGCACCGCGCCGCCGAGCAACTGGCCATGGCCATCACCAATTTGAGCCTTGTTTTGGACCTTTCTCTGGTTGTGCTCAGCGGAGGGGTGGGAGGACACCCGTCGCTTTTAGAGGCCATCCAAAAGAAATCGGAGCGTAATCAATTTGCCCGGCCCCGCTTGGTGACGAGTAATTTGGGCGGCGAGGCACAATTGTACGGAGCCGTGTGGCTGGCTTTGCAAGCCGCCGAGGCGCGGGGCTTTCGCCGTGAGACGCTTGAGATTGAGAATAAGAGCACACGCGGCAGAACACTAGTAGAAAGTTTTTAAGTTTATCTGCAAAAGTGGAGCTGCAAAATGAAAGCATCTTTTCCGGACACGCCGCGACGGTATCTTTAAGAATGATGAGGTGGAAGATGAGGGTCAGACACGGTTCAATGGCAGCGGCTCTGTTGGCATTGACAATTACCGCCGGGGCGCAACCACCGGCTCAGGCACCGCCGGCCGGCGGGAACCGCGCTCCCGGTGGATTTGTTCCAGGACAGAAACGGCCGCCCGGCGACCCCGCGCAGATTGCCCGTGGCAAAACACTTTTTGAAATTAATTGCCGATCTTGCCACGGCGCGGACCTGCGAGGCGGTGACATGGGTGGGCCGAACTTGCTGCGCTCGCAGGTTGCTCTGAGCGACTTGGACGGTGAGTTGATTGTTCCCATCATCCAGGGCAGCCGCCAAAACATGGGCATGCCGGCAATTGGAGTGAGCCCCCAGGACGCCAAAGCAATCGCTGCTTATGTGCGCAGTGTTATGGCGACCATCGGAAGGCAAGGCATGCCTCCTTCGGCCGGGAAAGCGCCTCCCAGCATACTGGTCGGCAACGCGGCTGAAGGCAAAGCGTATTTCGGCGCCAGGTGCAGCGGCTGCCATTCCGCCACGGGAGATTTGGCGGGGATTGCGACAAAAATTCCCGATGCCAAAACACTACAGACGACTTGGGTGGCTGGGGGCGGCCGCCGCGGTGCGCCACAACCGGCCGCACGCGCCACCGCCGCCGTTGCCTTGCCATCTGGAGAAAGCGTCGAAGGCCAGCTCGTGCAAATTGATGATTTTTTAGTCTCAATCAAACTAGCTGATGGGACAATCCGCACGTTCCGCCGGAATGGAGACACACCGAAAGTGACGGTGCGAGACCCAATGGAGGGTCATAAAGATCTGCTGTCCAACTATACCGATCAGAACATCCACGACGTGACTGCCTATCTGGTGACTTTGAAATGAAATCTAAAACACTATTGCTGACCGCGATCTTCTTGTTGCCTTCGGCATTCCTGATGGGCCAAGGCAACGGCGCGACTCCCGCCGAACTTTTGAAACCCTTGAAAGATTCGTGGCCGACTTACAACGGCGATTACTCGGGTAAACGCTATAGCGCACTCACGCAGGTCAATCGATCTACCGTCAAGCAATTGACACTGGGGTGGATGACCGAAGTGACCCCTGGCGTCGAAAACTCCGCGGGTGGCCGTGGAGGGCGAGGCGGCCGTGAAGAGCCGACCCTAATTACCGGCGGCGAGGGCCCGGGCGACATTGCCGTCCGTGGCGGATCAATTAAGGCTTCCATGCTGGCGGTGGACGGCATCCTCTATGTCACTACGCCGGACAACGGTTGGGCTGTGGATGCCCGCAGCGGCAGACAACTGTGGCATTATTTTTGGAAGACCAAGGGCGGCACGCACATCGGCAATCGCGGATTCGGAATGTGGAACGGTTTTCTATACATGGAAACCCCCGACGATTACCTTGTCTCGCTCGACGCGAAGACGGGCAAGGAGCGCTGGCACAAGCCGATCGCCGATTTAGACCAGGGCTATTTCTCCACTAGCGCCCCCATTGTGGTCGGCAACCATGTCTTGGTGGGTACCGGCAACGATATCGACTCTCCCGGCTTCCTGCAGTCCTTTGACCCTGAGACGGGCGCCTTGCAATGGAAGCACTACACGGTTCCCATGCAGAAGGGCGATGCCGGATTAGATAGCTGGGCAAGCTTAGATGCGGCACGGCACGGCGGCGCACAAACGTGGATCACCGGCGCTTACGATCCGGAAACGAATTTGTACATCTTCGGCACGGGCAATCCGACACCGGCGTTTACCACCGGCACCCGCGGCGATAAGGACAATCTATTCACTTGCTCCCTCATTGCCGTGAACGTCGACACCGGCAAGATGGCGTGGTATTTCCAAACTTCGCCGCACGACATGCACGACTATGATTCGGCGCAGACGCCAGTTCTGGTGGATGGCATGTTCAACGGCAAAATGCGGAAACTTGTATTAACGGCCGCACGGAACGGTTACTACTTCACGTTAGATCGCGTGACCGGCGAACATCTGGTGACTACGAAATACGGCAAGCTGACCAACTGGGCTAAAGGCCTGAATGAAGAAGGCGGCCCGCGGTACGATCCGGAAAAGAGCGCCACGATTGCGGGTTCGCTGGTATCGCCGAACTCTGACGGCACTATTAATTGGGAGCCGCCTGCTTACTCTCCGGACACGGGCCTTTTGTATGTCGCGGAGAACAATTCCTATTCGATCTTTTACCTGACTGATGTGGATCCGCGCGGATCGATGGGGTTGGGCGGAAAAGAAGAGGCCCAAGTCGGGTCTGGCGGCAGCTATTTGACGGCGATCGATTACCGGACGGGGCAAGTGGCCTGGAGGCATCCTTATTATGGCCGGGGTGGCGGTGGCGGGTTGTTAACGACGGCCGGCGGCTTGCTCTTTGCGGGTGATGGTGCGGGTAGTTTGGTGGCGCATGACGCTGCTAACGGAAAACCTCTATGGAATACGCGGATCGGAGAAGTTACAAACGCGCCGCAGACCTTTATGCTGGATGGCCACCAGTACGTCATCGCCGCGACTGGCAATAAGCTGTGGTCATTCTTGCTTTATTAGCCCGCTCGCGATGCCGGCGCCACGGCCGGGATTCATAAATATACTTATAGCCAGCCTAAGGTATTCCGTCTCGATTTATCGCTAGGTTATCGCATCAATGGAATTGGATCGCGTGAACGCCTTCCATTGAGAGAGGAGTTAGATAATGGCGATAAATCGAGGTGTGGTCTATCTAGGACCAGGAAAGGTTGAGGTTCAATCCATCGACTTTCCCAAAATGCAGAATCCGCACGGCAAACAAATTGAACACGGCGTTATTCTGAAGATTCTTTCCACAAATATCTGTGGGTCAGACCAGCATATGGTGCGCGGCCGAACTACCGCACCACGCGGATTGGTCCTGGGACATGAGATTACCGGAGAAGTAATTGAGAAGGGCAAGGACGTGGAGTACCTTGCCATCGGTGACATTGTTTCCGTTCCGTTCAACGTAGCTTGCGGCCGGTGCCGGACGTGCCGTGAAGAAAAGACGGGCGTGTGTCTGAATGTAAATCCAGCTCGGGCCGGAGGCGCCTACGGTTATGTGGATATGGGCGGCTGGATCGGCGGCCAAGCCGAGTACGTCTTGGTACCGTATGCAGACTTCAATCTACTGAAGTTCCCGGACAAGGAGCAGGCGCTCTCCAAGATTCGGGACCTAACGATGCTGTCGGACATTTTGCCTACCGGATTCCATGGCGCTGTTACTGCGGGCGTCGGGGTGGGGTCGGTCGTGTATGTGGCGGGCGCGGGGCCGGTAGGATTAGCGGCTGCCGCTTCCGCCCAGATTTTAGGAGCCGCGGTGGTGATGATTGGCGACATGAACCAGGACCGTTTGCGGCACGCGAAAAGCGTCGGGTTCGAACCGGTGGACTTAACTAAAACCGATAAGCTGGAAGACTTGATTGAGCAGGTTGTTGGAGTACCGGAAGTCGATGCTTCGATTGACGCGGTTGGATTCGAGGCTCGAGGGCACGGTGGGCAGCACGTGACGGAAGCTCCGGCAACTGTTCTGAACTCGTTGATGACGATTACGCGGGCGGGTGGTTCTATCGGTATCCCGGGACTCTACGTCACCGAAGATCCCGGATCAAAGGACGAGGCCGCGCAACAAGGCAATCTCCGGATGCGTCTGGGACTGGGATGGGCAAAGAGTCATAGCTTTTTCACGGGGCAAACACCGGTTCTGCGTTATAACCGCCAACTGATGCAGGCGATTCTTCACGACAGATTACCGATAGCAAAGATTGTGAACGCCGCGGTGATCCCGCTCGATGCAGCTCCAACGGGATATCAGGACTTCGACAAAGGAGCCGCGAAGAAGTACGTGCTGGATCCGCAGGGTGTTCTTTCGAAGGCTGCCTAGGAATAGAAAAGGCGGTCGCATATGCGGCCGCCTCATCTGAGATTCCTGACGTATTAGTTACACAACTTACAGCTACCTGGTGTTTGCCAGACTCAACGCAGCCTTAGTTTTCCTTTCTTCGAATTCCTCAAGATTGACCAACCGGAAAATGCCTGCCGCCGCAGCGCCCCCTGCAAAATTGGCGAGAAGAAAGATCCAAATATTTGTTAGTTTTGAAAGGCCCATAGCCGTAATTCCAACAGCCACTGCCGGGTTGAAAGCACCGCCGGAGATAGAACCGGCCGAATAAGCTCCTGCCATGACCGTAAAACCGATCGCCAAACCGTAAAATGAATTGCCACTGGTTCCTTTGGCCGTGGCAACGTTTAATACTACGTAGCACAAAGCGAACGTATATAGGAATTCAACCAGCAGCGCTCGCGGGACATCCGGATTGAGCGCCTCAACCGCCGGATTGCCCTTTATAAATAGGACAACAGCCGCGGCTGCAAGGGCACCCAGTACTTGCGACAGCATATAAAGAGCGGCGTCATTCCGGCTGCACTTACCCCGCAGGAACACCGCCAGGGTTACCGCGGGGTTGTAGTGTCCGCCCGAGATGTAACCGCCGGCAAAAATCATGACCATGAGCACCGCCCCGATGGCAATTGGTGCTAAATTTCCTGCATCCCCGGGCTTGAGCACGGTTAAGCCAATGGTAGTGACGAGAAAGAATGTTCCAATACATTCGACAACATACTTATTTAGACTCATGCTGTATTTGACCTCTTATATTTACCAGGTATCTATTTGTTCAGTGGGCAACTACATAACTATTTCGCGTATACGATGAGTTAGCAGTTACGTGCTTTCAGTTTATGCCCGGCGAATAAGAGCGATAAACTTATCCTGGCTATAGCTAACATAGGCAGACACAATCGCAGCCAACTTAAGAGGCACGAATACTTTCTTTACACTAACACTGCTAACGATTGCCGGTTATGTTTGCATGGGCCAGTAGTCGTATCAGTGCCATCTCAACAAATCTGAATCGGACCAGTCATAATTATTGTTATGGCTGACCTAATGTATCTCCGTAGCTTTATCGCCATCTATCGCAGCGGGTCCATCACCAGAGCGTCTCAGTACCTGAATCTATCGCAGCCCGCCGTCTCCGGTCAGCTTCGAATGCTCGAGCAGCAGATCGGAAGGGATTTATTCACTCGAACGTCGCGTGGAATCGTTCCAACCGCGGTTGCTCACGAACTGGCGCGAAGCAGTGGGCCCCACATCGACGCCCTGGATGCTTTGGGAGATAAGACCCAGAGCTCGGATTACGAGGGAACGGTCCGACTAGGGGGCCCGATCGAGTTTTTGACGCAACGCGTATTACCGGCGTTATCGCAACTCGTTCGAAACGGATTGCGTTTTCGAGTTACTTTAGCGGTTCCGGAGACTTTGATCGAACAGCTAAGCAACAATGTTATTGATTTAGCCGTAACGGGGACAAAGATCGCAAAATCTGGAATCTTATATGATCCGCTTTATGCAGAAGAACTTGCCCTAGTAGCATCACCCTATTGGGCCAATTTGCTGCCTAGGCAGGCTGAACTAAATGTAGAGCATTTAGCGCGGGTTCCGCTTCTCGCCTATGACGAGGATATGCCCCTGATATCTACTTTCTGGGAGAGTGTCTTCGGTACCGGCCTGGAGGAACGAACGGCCGCCGTTGTGGTTCCTAATCTGCGGGCGCTCATGGGACTTGCCATAGCGGGAGCGGGCATCTGTGTTTTGCCTCGCTACTATTGCGAAGGTGAACTCCAGCGCGGCGAACTGGTGGAACTGTTGCAACCGCGAAATCCGCCGTCTAACCGTCTGTTTCTCGCACACACAGCGCGAAATATCCGCGTGCCCCGCAACCGTGCCGTGAGAGACCGGCTATTAAGAGCCAAGGCTCAGTGGTAGCGGCTCAGACTCATAAATATTCTGATAGCCAGGCTAATTTATTCCATCTGGACTTATCGCCCTACAGACGCTTGAATGGTATTGGATAGCGGCTACGCCTTCCAGGAGAAAGAAATCAATGACCACTTCAACCATTTCGTATTCATCGAGTCAAACAGAGACGGAACAAGAACGAGCAAACATCGATCTTGTTATGGAATACATGAACATTGCTTACGATCCTACCCGCGCCAGCGGCAAGGCAGTTGCTCATCTTTGCGCAACTGGCAACCGTTTCATTGGACCAACGACTTTCCCGAACTCCAAAACACTCGAAGACTATGCGGACGACCACGCCAAAATCATGAAGCAAGTGAATAATTTGCACTTTGTAACTTTCGATGTCGTTTTCGTGAAAGAGGATCGCGTCTGTCTACGTTACACCGCTGAAGGTACACATAGTGGTGAACCACACGGAGAGATAAAAGCGACAGGGAGAAAAGCGCAGTGGACAGCCAGTGCTCTATTTAAAATCGAAAATGGGAAACTGGTTGAATTTATCAAAGAATGGAACAAGTTGCCGATGTGGGAACAGTTTGGATGGCCCATTGAAGAGTGCTTGACCCAGCATTAAGACTCGGCATCGTTTCGGAAGCGCTGTCAGCGAAGGTCACACTAGTGGGACCTCGCACCCTCCGCGCGCATCATAAAAGAACTCACCCTTACTAAACAACATGAACGCCCTTGCCGATGTGGAACAGTCTTCCGTTGCTTCCGAGGCCGCTGTCAATTCGATATTGATACGGCTGACGCTGGCAATCTTTTGTGCCTTTCTCACGATTGGAATACCGCTCCCGGTCATTCCTCTCTATGTCCGACACGAATTAGGCTTCAATAATGTCGTCGTTGGATTTGCAGTGGGAATACAGTCCCTAGCTACTGTACTCACACGAAGATATGCAGGCACAAGTGCGGATGTAAAGGGGCCTAAGCTGGCCGTTGTCAAGGGATTCGGCATGTGTTCGCTAGCGGGAGTTACTTATTTGGCCGCCACACTGGCGCCCTTTTCGCCTGTTGGCAAACTCGCCACATTGTTTTCAGGGCGGCTTTTATTGGGCGTGGGAGAGAGCTTGCTTGTTACGGGCGGGCTTGCCTGGGGCATTGGATTAGCCGGAGCATCTCGCGCCGGACAAGTGATGGCTTGGACGGGAATGGCCATATATGGAGCACTGGCGATTGGATCGCCCTGCGGATTGGCGCTCGAACAGTATGGAGGATTTGTGGCTGTTTCACTTGTAGTCGCGCTTCTCCCCGGGCTTGCCATCCTGATGATCGTTGGTGTTCCACCCACACAGCCGCGGGCTGCGCTACGCACTCCGTTCAGTCAAGTCGTCCGGAAAATACTTACACCGGGCGTCGCGCTCGCTCTGCAAGGAGTGGGTTTCGCGGCCATCGGCACTTTCGTTTCGCTTTACTTCACTTCGCGGCATTGGGGCCACGCGGGTCTAGCCCTCAGCACATTTGGCGGCTGCTTTGTTCTGGTGCGAGCCGTGTGTGGTGGGCTACCCGATCGTTTAGGCGGCTTCCGTGTCGCCTGGTTGTCGCTTGTTGTTGAAGCCTGCGGGCAGCTTCTCCTCTGGAAAGCGCAGAGCGCGGCAATGGCACTGGGCGGCGCCGCGATCACCGGCCTTGGCTGCTCGCTGGTATTTCCAGCGCTTGGCGTCGAATCGGTCCGGCGTGTTACTTCGGAATCGCGTGGCACTGCGCTAGGCGCCTTTGCCGCGTTCCAAGACATCTCCTACGGAGTTACCGGCCCAATCGCAGGCTTGATCGCAACGGGCTTCGGATACCCAGCCATTTTCTTGTTCGGCGCAGGCACGGCACTGCTTGGCATAATCATCGTCACTCCGCGCACCGGCAAATCCGAGTTCGATCGAGCGGCTATCCTAAAAGCAGACCGCCGCTTATCACGCTCGAATGGATAAAAAAGCAGAGAATGGCCCATGGCATTCGTTTCTGGCCCGGTATGAGGCTTTGTTCCGGGTGTCACGCGCCCTTTGCGTGTATCGCGACCCGAAAGAATTATTCCGTGTTCTAGCAAATGAGCTTCGGCAAGTAGTGAATTTCAACTTCATCGCCATCTTCTTGTATGACGAAGCATCAAACAAGCTGCACAATCCACTCCTCGAATCCATTAAGGGACCCCGGTTCACAATCCCTGAGGACTTTCCAGTGGAAGAGACGATCACGTGGTGGGTCTATCAACATCAGGAGCCTATTGTAATTCGGAGGAGAGAGACGGAAACGCGTTTTCCCCGAATGATGGAAGTATATAAGCAGTACGGCGTGCAGTCGGGGTGCACACTTCCTCTGACAACGGCTCGCCGGCGTCTGGGCAGCCTCGGTTTCGGCCGTGACGAAACGGATGGCTACTCTGAGGAAGAAGTTCGCTACTTATCGATGGTCGCCGATCAGGTTGCGCTTGCGGTGGACAATGCGCTGCGGGACCAGGAGCAGAAGCAAGTAGAAGAAGAATTGCGTAACCAGACAGCGCATTTCGAAAAGCTGTTTGACTTGGCGCCAGAGGCGATCGTACTGCGCGACATCGAAAATCGAGTTCTGCGCACAAATAAAAAATTCACCGAGTTATTCGGATTTAGTATTGAGGAGTTAGTAGGCAGGAATGTCGGCGATTTAATTGTCCCGGATGAGCTGCGAGACGAGTCCGAACGCTTTCGCGAAGCTCTGAAGCGGGGCCAGCGCGTGGACGCCGAAATCGTCCGGCAGCGGAAAGACGGCTCCCGCCTCGACGTATCCTTCGTGGCTGCGCCCGTATCGGTCGAAGGCGGGAGCACGGAAATCTTTGGAATCTATCGGGATATCACGCGGCGTAAGCGCGCGGAAGAAGCGTTGATACGAAACGAGGCGTATCTAGCGGAGGGACAGAGACTCAGTCACGCGGGGAGTTGGGCTCGCAGTGTTTCGACTGGCGAATTCTATCTCAGCCCGGAAAGTTTTCGCATATTCGGCTTCGATCCCACGCGGACAAAGCCGACGCTCGAAACTCTTCTCACGCGCATACACCCGGATGACCGGGTTTCGGTTCAGGAGACGGTTCGCAGCGCCATCGAAGAGAGAAGCGATTTTGAACGGAATTATCGAATCGTTCTTGACGACGGAACAATACGGCACATTCACGTTCTGGGACATCCGGTGATAGATGCCTCTGGGAATCTGGTCGAATTTGTCGGAACACACATGGACATTACCGAGCAACTTCATTCACGGGCAGCACTTGAAAGCGCCCTCAACGAAATCAGGACGCTCAAGGATCAGTTGTATCAGGAAAATATCGCCCTGAGGCAGGAGATCGACGAGACTTCCATGTTTGAAGAGATCGTCGGAAGAAGCAGCGAGTTGCGCCAAATTTTAAAACAAGTGGAGACCGTGGCGCCTACCGATTCAACCGTGCTGATCAATGGTGAAACAGGTACCGGCAAGGAGTTGATTGCGCGAGCGATCCACAACCTGAGCTCCCGGCGCGATAACGCTTTCGTGAAACTCAACTGTGCGTCGATTCCGTCCGGCCTGCTTGAGAGCGAGCTTTTCGGGCATGAGAAGGGAGCTTTTACCGGGGCTATCGCGCAACGCATCGGACGTTTTGAACTGGCCAATCGCGGGACTGTCTTTCTCGACGAAATTGGTGAAATTCCGCTGGAGCTGCAACCCAAGCTGCTGAGAGTTTTGCAGGAACGCGAGTTCGAACGGCTGGGGAGTTCGCGCACTCTGCGAACCGATGCCCGTTTGATCGCCGCCACCAACCGGGACCTGGCGAAAATGGTAGAGGAACAGAAATTTCGATCCGATCTGTTCTACCGTTTGAACGTGATACCCATCCGTGTTCCCGCGCTGCGCGAACGCCCCGAAGATGTTCCGTTGCTGGTGCAACATTT
>DASXGT010000011.1:0-36704 GCA_036488895.1 Bryobacteraceae bacterium
ACGAGCCAAATTTCCGCAGTGGCGGCCGCTCCCACTTTCTTTACTGATTCCGTTCAGCCATTTCTGCAAAAGAACTGTTCTCTGTGTCATAACGCGAAGGTCAGTTCCGGCGGGTTGAATATGCAGACACTTGCGGAGTTCGATTCCGTTACGCAAAAGCGCGAGATGTGGGAATTAATTCTCAAAAGGTTGTCCGCTGGTGAAATGCCGCCGAAAGGCATGCCGCGTCCGCCGGAGAGCGATGTGAAGTCGATCACCGGTTGGCTGCAAACTGAGTTCGACCGGCAGGATCGATTGCTGAAACCAGAGGCGGGCCATGTGACAGCTCACCGCTTGAACCGCGCGGAATACAACAATACAATTCGCGATTTACTGGGCGTGGATTTTCATCCGGCTGACAATTTTCCGCAGGACGATTCGGGCTATGGTTTCGACAATATTGGCGACGTGCTCTCGCTTTCGCCCGTGTTGATGGAAAAGTATTTTTCGGCCGCGGAAAAGATTGCGCAAACCGCCGTGCTGGGCCCAGCAGCGGTTAAGCCTTATGTCGTCAGGATTCAACCTCCGCGCGCCAAGGTGCCGAAATTGGTTACCGCTCCCGCTGAGTATGACCGGAGCGGTTTGGATGTTCCTAATTCTCTGCACGCCACGGTGCGGTTCCCAGCAGATGGCGAATATGAAATTCGAATTTTTTGCGACGGCTACCGGCCGGGCGGGTCAGAACCCATGGAAGAGGCGTTCTGGCTGGACGGAAAACAGATTCAAACGTTCACGGTCTCTTCGGACGAGAATGGCCCCTCGATGTTTGTCGGTAATCAGGATCTATCCGGCATGATGCGGAAGGTCCGCATGCGTATTCCGGCCGGCGACCACTGGATTGCGGCCGTGATTCCGAATCTGTTTGAGGGCCTGCCCGCCAGCGCTGGAGGCACGAACCCGTCCAAGCGGCCGCCGCCTCCCCCTCCGGATTTTTCTAAGTTTCTTAAAATGCCGGCGGACGTCACTCCGGAACAAATCGCGGCGAGGCAGAAACGGATTGCAAGTTTGAGGTCGCAGCGGACTCAGATTAATGCGGCGACCATCGAGCATGTGGAAATTTTGGGTCCATACAACAGCGTCACGACACCCTCGCCGGAGACTCTGAAAAAGATCTATGTTTGCGGGCATCTGGACGGTCATCATCAACCAAGCTGCGCCAGAAAAATCGTTGCGAATTTGGCCGATCGAGCGTTCCGCCGTCCGGTGACAAATGCGGAAATCGCGCCCTACTTGCAGTTGATCTCCACCGCGCAGAAATCCGGCGAGTCTTTTGAGAAGAGCCTTAGCGTGGCGCTCGAAGCAATCCTTGTCTCTCCCGATTTCCTGTTCCGGATCGAGCAAGTACCGGAACGGAAGCTTGCTGAAGGTGTGCCGATTAACCAATACGAACTCGCCTCCAGGCTCTCTTATTTCCTGTGGAGCAGCATGCCGGACAACGAGCTTTTTCAACGCGCCAAACAAGGAACTTTGAACAAGCCGGAGGTTCTCGAAACCGAAGTGCGACGGATGCTGAAAGATAAAAAATCAGAAGCTTTGGCGCAAAACTTCGGTGGCCAGTGGTTACAGTTCCGCGCTCTGGAATCCTGGCAGCCGGATCACGAGAAGTTCCCGGAGTTCGATGACTATTTGAGAATGTCGATGCAGCAAGAGAGCGAGTTGTTTATTGACGACATCGTGAGCGAAGACAAAAGCATTCTTGATTTTATCGACGGGAAATATACCTTTCTCAACCAACGCCTGGCCGAATTTTACGGCATTCCGGATGTTAAAGGGCCTGAATTCCGCAAGGTTGACCTGACCGGAAATACGCAGCGCAGCGGCATCTTTACACAAGCCAGCGTGCTGACCGTTTCCTCCTATGCGACACGCACTTCGCCGGTGCTGCGCGGGAAATGGGTTCTCGAAAATGTGCTAAACGCGCCTCCGCCTCCTCCTCCGCCGGATGTGCCCAATCTGGATGTAGCCGGAGTAGGAACGTCTGTCTCACTACGCCAGCAACTGGAGAAACACCGGGAAAACCCCGTGTGTGCGTCGTGCCATTCGCGTATGGATCCGCTCGGCTTTGCGCTGGAGAACTATGACGCGATCGGTAAATGGAGAACGGTAGACGGAAAATTCCCGATTGACGCTTCAGGCACGCTGCCGGACAAGCGCACTTTTCAAGGCGCAGCCGGTTTGAAATCCGTGCTGCTGAGCGATCGTGATGTCTTCGCACGCTGCGTAACCGAAAAGCTTCTTTCGTACGCATTGGGCCGCGGGCTGGAGCGTTATGACCAACCCACCGTGAAAAGCATCGTCAACGGCATAGCCGCCAAAGATTATCGTTTCTCCGAGCTGGTTCTCGAAATCGTAAAAAGTCTGCCGTTCCAGGTTCAAGAAAGGGACCGTCCACAAAATGATCGTCACTCGTAAGCATCTACCCAGACGCACGTTTCTGCGAGGCTTGGGGGCAACGCTCGCGCTGCCTGTCCTTGACGCCATGTCGCCAGCCATTGCGATGGCCGCCGAAAGGACACAGTCCCCCCTGCGCCTGGCTTTTTCCTACGTGCCCAACGGCATCATCATGAAGGATTGGACGCCCGCCACGGAAGGGGAAGATTATGCGTTTACTCGCATTCTGAAGCCGCTTGAGGCGTATCGCAAAGATATGTTCGTTTTGACTGGATTAGACCAGCAAAACGCCAACGCGCTGGGCGACGGTGGAGGCGACCACGCACGCGCGGGTGCTGTTTTTCTGACGGGTGTGCATCCCCGAAAGACTGCGGGCGCGGATGTGCACGCGGGTATTTCGGTGGATCAGTTTGCCGCGCGAAAAGTAGAATCTCAAACCCAGTTAGCGTCGCTTGAGCTGGGCTGCGAAGAGTCCAGAACCGTGGGGACATGCGATTCGGGCTATAGCTGCGCCTATACCAACAGCATTTCCTGGCGCAGTCCGACTTCGCCTATGCCGCCGGAAACGAATCCGCGGCTTGTCTTCGAGCGGCTTTTCGGGACCGACGCTGGCCTCGATCCGGAAACGCGTTTACGGATGATTGCCTATCGCAAGAGCATTCTGGATTTAGTGCAAGATCAGACGAAGGCGCTGCTGGGAACGCTGGGGAATTCGGATCGCCACAAGATTGACGAGTATTTATATTCCATCCGCGAGATTGAAAAAAGAATTCAAAGCGCGGAGAAAGACAACCGGCATGTGGAGCCGGGAATTGAGGAGCCGGCCGGTATTCCCGAAACCTTTGCCGCTTATGTGCGCTTAATGTATGACCTGCAGGTGCTCGCGTTTCAGACGGATCTGACGCGCGTTTCCACGATGGTGATGGGCCGCGAGGGCAGCGTTCGCACTTACAGCGAGATCGGCATCCCTGATTCTCATCATCCGTTGACGCATCACCGCAATAATCCTGAGTGGATTGAAAAGGTGACGAAGATAGACACGTTTCATGCCGAGCTGTTCGGATACTTCCTCAATAAGATGAAGACGACTCCGGATGGAGACGGCACGCTGCTGGATCATTCGATGGTGGTGTATGGAAGCTGCATCTCAGATGGCAACCGCCACCTGCATGAGAATCTTCCGATCTTGCTGGCGGGCCGCGGCGGCGGCTTGAACCCAGGGCGGCATATTGTTTATCCGAAGGGAACGCCGATGGCGAATCTGCATCTAACGCTGCTGGACCGTTTCGGCGTAGAGCCCGAAAAAATCGGCGATAGCACGGGCAAGCTGGAGCAGTTGGAGCTAAATGCGTAGCTGCTTTTATTTCGCCGGCCCCACGCGCGTGACGCCGATGGCGATGTCGTCGTAGTAAATATCAAATCCCTTGGGAGGAGCGCCCCAGACGCGCGCGCCGAAACCAAATTCCCGATAACCGCCGACGAGCCCGGAGACGGTTGTGCTGTCTTTTGGCCACGCGAATTTCACCGAATCCGCTTTCTCTCCATTAACCAAAGTCGTCATCTTTTCGCCATCAACCCAATAGGTGATGGAGGAAGGGTCGTCACTGAATTCCCATTCCAGCAGAAACCATTTGTCAAAGGGCGGAGATACTTCGCCATGATAAGTCACTTCGCCGCGGCCTTGTCCTTTCGGGGATTTGTTCTCCTGATACGACGGCATCCAGTTTCCTTTATACGCGCCGATCTCATTGAACTTCGAGATGGGCCAGCCCGGCTCACCCGCGAAGATCAAGGGATCGTGCGTCATTCCCAATCCGGGCGTAATCTTCATATAGGCGCGGCCGAAGAAATGGCTGCGCACCGAATCGGGCAGATGGTTGGCGACGATAAAAGCGTAGCTGCGCGCCGCCATATCGGGGTAGTGTATATGCAGTGCGTATTTGCCATGCGCGCCGTCTGCTGCTTCAACGGTAGCGGTAGCCGTGCCCTCCGTTCTTTGATCCCAAACAGCGGGATCGATCTTGCCTGATTCAAAATCTTCAATAAATACAGGCTTGTTTTGAGCTAAGAGAGTGACGGCGAGGCCGGCCAGACAGGCAAGTCCGCGGGCAAGGGTCTGAAAACGCATGCGAAGAGTCTATCAGTGTGTTTGGTTAAGTCACCCGTCTAAAGTTTGGTTCGTTAGATTTGATGATGTTCCGTATTCGAGAGTTTCGATCATGCCGCGGGCGCGCCGGACGCCTGCGGCGTAATCGCTCAGGGAGCAGGGTGGTAGAAAGAATGATAAGAATGGCACATAGAAATAGTTTCAAGATCGCGATCATACTTGTGAGTGGATGCTTGTTCTCCGCGCTGGCAAATGCTCAGCCGGAAAATGCGTTGAGTCCGCAGGAAAAGGCAGACGGCTGGCAGTTGCTGTTCGACGGCAAAGATTTGAACGGCTGGCACTCCTATTTGGAACAAAGTCCCGGAAAGGACTGGTCGGTTCAAGATGGCGCCATCATGCTGAAAAAGAGTAACAGCAACCCTGCGAAGGACTACGCCGATCTGGTAACTAAAGGCGAGTTCGCAAACTTTGATCTCAAATTGCAGTGGAAGGCAAAACCCTGCATCGATAGCGGCGTCATGTTTTATGTTCAGGAATTGCCGAAATATAAACAACCGTACGACACAGGGCTGGAGATGCAAATCGCGGATCTGTCCTGCACGGTCCCCGATAGTCGCGAGATATTGCGCCGCTCCGGCGATCTCTATGGTCTCATCTCCACAAAGGTCAACTCGGTGAAGGATGCAGGCGAATGGAATCAATTCGAAATCGTGGCAGACCATGGACACGTTCAGTTAATCCAGAATGGGCAGGCGATTTCCACTCAATTGTGGGACGATGCCTGGCGCCGCCTGGTGGCCAACAGCAAGTTTGCTAAATGGCCCGATTTCGGAACCTTCCGCAACGGGCATATTTCTTTGCAGGGAAGTGAAAAAAAGGGCGACTCTGAAATCAAGCTCTACTTCCGCAATATCAAAATCAAAGCATTGTGAACTGGGCGAGCACTCGAGTCGTGAACGAGAGGAAGGTGCCGTTAGCGCTTGTAGCGGCGCCTACATTGGCGGTATCTTCGCCAGAAGGTCGCGCGCGGCTTGGAAGTTTGGGTTGAATTCGAGAGCTTTTTCAAGAGTGGCGCGAGCTTCAGCGGGCTGACCGGTGCGCAGTAGAACAACTGCCAGATTGAGTCTCACTAACAGCAGCGCGGGGCTTTTGCGCAGAGCGTCTGTCCATAGGCGAATGGCTTCGGGATCATTTCCGCGTTCCATTTGATACGCGCCGAGAGCCACTGGCGCACTGGATTCGAGCGGATCTACGCGCATCAGCCGTTCGTACAGCTGGAACGCAATGTTGTCGTTGGACCGGCTTTTGTAGAGGTCGGCTAAATAAGAGAGCGTCAACGGATCTTCAGGATTCTTGTCGATGGCTTCTTTCAGAAGATTAAATGCGCGCTCGCGATAGGCGGGATTCTGTTCTCTTACCGTAACGATCGCGTAAGCGAGGCCGAGGTCCCGCGCTGTTGCCGTCTTCAGGCCGAACGGCACGAGGGGCGCGTCGGCGGCAGGTATGGTTTGGCGTGCGGGTGGCCGCCGCGGAATGGAATGATCTGTATATACGACGTGCTGCGCGTCGCTAACCGGGTTGCGCGGCATGTGGCACGCAATGCAGTCATCTTGGTTTGACGCGCGGTCTGCGGCCGGGCCGAGGCAGTCCTTTGATTGGTGACAGGTCAGGCACTTTGCTCGAAACCAAGCGGCTTTGGCAGCCGGGGCCGGGACGGAATGCGGATCATGGCAGGTCCCACACCATAAACGGTCGCCGCTTGCTCGCTTACATGCGCTTTGCGATAGATTTTCGACATGACTCACAACCCTCATGCCAGGCTTTTCGCTCAAGCGCAAGAACGCGATGCGGCTATCAGACAGCTTTTCTCCTGGAACGAAGGGTCGATTTTCCCGGCCTGCGCGGGGCACCAGAACTTCTCCCGACAGATGGCATTGCGCGCAGATGCTGTCGCGCTGTTCCGGCGGTAACTTGACGGGGTTCAATATGTGCAAGCCACCTGATTTGACGTGCGATTCCCCGGAACCGTGACAACGTTCACAACTGACACCGCCTTCTAGAAATGGCGGCGATGCATAGGCATTCTGCGTTCCTGGAATCGCTTGTACTCCGCTGGAGTGACACGCGAGACAGCCTGGCGCAATGGCGCGCGTGAGAAATGGATATTGGTAGCGATCGTATCCGGGAGATAAGTCCCACGCACCAGTGCGGCTGTAATACGTTACGGGCGATTCGTACAGGAAGCCATCGACCGCAATTAAGAAAGCGCGCGCGGCGGCGCCGGATCCAACGAAGAATGGCAGATGGCGGCGCGTGGGTGACGGGCTGCCGTGTTGTTTTTGAAACTCAAAAAAATAGCCGCTTGCATCGCGGCCCACTGAATAGGAAAAAGCGGAATGCTTATCCAGGAATGAGGCTTTCTGAAAGCTTTCCTGAAGCGATCCAGTTCCGGATAGACCGCTGCTGGCGGCCATGGGTGTCTCAGAGAATGTTTGATAGATTTTGGGATGGCATTCCGCGCAAACGGTGCTTTTGACCGGTTTTACTTGGGCGCTTAGCAGCAACGCCGACGCAAAAAGTAGTATTAGCTTCAAGATTTGGCGTGATTATAACAGCGAATTCCGAACTTTAGTTGGGTGTATATCGGCGTTGCTGGACTTAGATTAGGGCCATGGCGCGTATCAATCGTTATTTAACACGAAGAAAATTATTCGGGCGCGCCGCCAGGGCGGCACAAGCCGTTGCCCTGGCCGGTCCTATGTTGAAGGCGACGGAAGGGCAGGCAAATACGGCTCGGCCGGTCAACAAAAATTCAGCGCCCAGCGATTTGAAGATCACGGACCTGCGCGCGTGCCGGGTGGCGGCCAATTACGATTATCCGCTCATCAAGCTGTATACCAACCAGGGCGTTTATGGGTTGGGTGAAGTGCGGGATGCGGGCGTGGAAGGCATTGCGTTGATTTTGAAGTCGCACCTTTTGGGAAGAAACCCGCTGGATATTCAGGGCACTCTGCGGACGATTCGTCCGTATGCGTGGCATGGGCGCATGGGCGGTGGCTATAGCGCAATCGACATGGCGCTGCATGATATTGCGGGGAAAGTTTACAACGTTCCCGCGTACCGGTTGATTGGAACGAAGCAGCATGATCACGTGCGGATTTATGCCGACACAACAGACCATCCCGACCCGAAAGTTTATGCGAAACGCATGGCTGGGCGAAAGGCGATGGGGCTCACGTTTTTCAAGATGGACCTGCACACGGATTTGGTGAAGGACCGTCCCGGCGCGGTAGATGAGCGGGGCGTGGCGACGCAAAAGGGATTGCAGTACCTGACGGAATACATTCAAGCGATCCGCGAGGTGGTGACGTATAAGTCACCGTTGGCGGCCGATCACTTTGGGCCGCTGACAGTGAAGGACGCCATCCGCTATGGACGGGCGTTTGAGCCATATGATCTGGCCTGGGCCGAGGACTTTATTGACTGGCGTGACTGGCGAGGGTTCAAGACGGTGACGGAGAATACCCAAACCACCACGCTCACGGGCGAGAATATATTCGGCTTGGATGGGTTCAAAGAATTAATTGACAACGGTTCCGTGAACGCCATTCATCCCGATCCCGAGACATCCGGCGGCCTTTTCGAAACCAAGAAGATTGCGGATTACGCAGCGGAGCACAATATCAAAACGGCGCTGCATCATGCCGGTTCTCCCATTGGCGCAATGTGCGGCGTGCATGTTGCCTGTACGCTGACGAATTTCCTGGCGATGGAAAATCATGCGTTGGACATGCCCTGGTGGCAAGACCTGGTCAGCGGCATTCCAAAGCCCATCATCAAGGAGGGATACATCAGCGTGCCGGAGACGCCTGGGTTAGGCCTGGAGCTAAACGATGCAGTGGTGAAAGAGCATCTTCGATTGGCGGGATATTTCGAGCCTACGCCTTTTTACGATCAGGAGATTGTCGCCGCGTTCAACTTCGGTAAGCCCTGGCCGCATTACGACGAAGAGGGAAAATGGTGCAATTGCGTCACGTATCAGTAAGAAGAATTCTGGTGATGCTACTAGGCGCGGCAATTGGTTGCGCGGCGGCACAGAGCCAGGAAAGAAAAATCGATCCTACTTACTTGCATCAGTATGTGCCGGATCTGCAAAGCAAGGCGGCGGACATCTCGACAGAAACATGCCAGTACACGCCGATTTTTGGTTGGGGTGATCCGGCGTCCGTGGCCAGCATCATGCGTGGGGTGGCGCGCTTTGGTGAGTTGACTATCAAGGCGCACGGAAGCTGCAAAGAAGTCATCTATCCCGCGGAAGAGCAGGCCTGGGTGGTCATGGCTGGAAACGGACAACTGCATTACGGAGGCGAAACGTCTCCCGTAAAAACGCGCGATTTTTTCTATGTTCCCGCAACCGTGGCGCATTCGATTTCAAATAAAAGCGGCGCGCCCGTTCAGATTTTTATTATGGGTTTCAAAGTGGAAGCGAATACCGCGCCTCCGCCCAAATTGATGATCGCGAACATTGATGAGATCAAGAAACAGGTTTTGAGCTCACATCCCGATTCCGTTGTTTACCAACTGATGATGGGAAGCGCAAACAGCAAACGGGACCGGCTGGCCGCCGCGCATCTGCTCACCAGTTTGTACGTGATGGAATTTCAGCCGGGTGGAACCAACTTCCCGCATCACCACGATTCCGAAGAGGAAATTTATTTTTTGATGGATGGCCATGGAGAGATGGTGGCGGGAGACGGCGCGGACGGTTTAGCAGGGCGTCATGCGGCAAAGCCGGGGGACGCGTATTTTTTTCGCGAGAATTGCACAGTGGGTTTCTATAACAGCAGCGATGGCCCCGCGCATATATTGGCTGTACGTTCCGTATTTCCCCGGCCGCAGTACCCGCAGTATGTGAAATGAAACGTTGCTTGTGGACGTGATTAAGTAGCCATTCCGGCGATCTGATACATAAAGTCGATCTGCGAGCGGGCGGCGCCATCGTAACCCTGAATCTTAGAATTCGAGGAATCGATCACATAGTATTCGTTAGGCGCGTGGGCCCCATTGCCGTGTCCCATTCCGAACTGAATCGCTGCCAGATTCAGCGGCGCACCAGTAAATATGTAGCCGGGCCAGGAGCCTGCCTGCCGGGGCCACATGATCGGATCGATGCCGTACTTCTTATAAACAGCCTCCTCTGCTTTGACGAAGACGGAATCGGGAGACGTGGAGGTAGGGTCATAGCCGCCGGTCATATTGACTTCGATATCCTTGAAGCCTTTCTTGGCTAAGTGCGCCTTCAACAATTCCAGCGTGCCGAGCGCAGTCATGTCGGGCACGAGTCGCATATCAATTTTTGCGACAGCTTTATGCGGCAGGATGGTTTTGCCGCCGGGACCGGTATAACCGCCAACCAACCCCTCGATATTAATGGTCGGCTTGGATGCCAGTAGTTCGAGAGACTCCAGGTAATCAATATCATGAACCCAGCGCGTGACACCGAGCTGTTTCTTGACCATATCTTCGCTTTGGCGCTTGGCGGCTTCGCGAATCATAGCTTTTTCGGCGGGCGTCAGCTTGCGGGCTTTGTCGAAGAATCCTTCGACAGCGGGAGTATGCCCATCAGGGCCGACGAGCGTGGCCAGCGCTTCTACCAGATGCCAAGCGGGGCTGTCGACTCGTGCCTCATTACTCGAATGAAGGTCCGCTTGCGGGCCGCGGCCCCACTTTTCAGAACTCGATACTAGCTCAAGCTCGACAATGCCTTTGGCTCCGAGGCTCAGCGTGACGGAGCCATCCGTGGATTGTGTCGCCATGGGGATGCAGACGCCGGTAGCCTTCTTAAACGCGGCGATCACTTCAGGGCGGTGGACGACTTGTTTGAAATGAGGAGAACCAATCTCTTCCTCTCCTTCCGCCACAAACACAATATTTACAGGAGGCTTGCGCCCAGCGGCTTTCAACGCGCGCAACGCGAAGAGCAGGGCGGACTGAGGACCTTTACTATTCACCGCGCCGCGCCCCACAATGCATTTTCCGAAACTGGGCTTATCGATCAGCGCGGCGGCAAATGGCGGAGATGACCATTCGGAAGGATCCACCTGCTTCACGTCATACATGAAGTAAATACCGATAGTCTTCGGTGCTCCCACATCGAACGTGGCGAAGACACCAGGATGACGATCGGTAGGAACTTTAGTGACATGATTGAAACCAACTTCTTTCAAAAGCTGCATCATCAGGTCACAGCCTTCGGTCATTCCGCGGTTTTCCGCCGCGATGGATGGCTGCTTCATCCAATCCTGAAGACGTTTTACGGCCACTTCATGATTCTTTTCGATTTGCTGGTAAACAGGCTGGAGATCTGGGGCGGGCGCCGCCCAAGAGCGCGATGCCGCCGCCAAGCCCGCTACACCCCAAGCGGTGTTTTGAAGAAAATCACGCCGGTGCATGTTCATTTTGATTGGCAACCTCGGAGGGAGTTTTGATGGGCTTTGTCGGCGGGGACAAAGATTGCTTTCCAGTGTAAACGCAAATTCGACAGACGGGCTCTTAATTTCTATAACCGGTCTGATAAGAAATTTGAATGAAAGATAGGTGCTGTAAAGACGTAGTCTAGGTGAAAGTAACCTTTCTCTCCGTTTGAGCCGCCCGTGTTGGCATGCTGCCGTCTTTGGGGTCCGCTGATTGACGGTACTCCCATTTGCCTTCCTCGCGCGAAACAGGTGTCTACTAGTGAAATCCATTTTTTTCTTTTTCTGTTTATTGGGTACCTCTCTTCTTCTGGCGCAAACGCCGACGGCGACTGTGACCGGCATCGTCAAAGATCAGTCGGGCGGCATTGTTGCCACCGCCAAGATCACGATCAAGAACACCGGCACAAATATCACCCGCGAAGTGATGACCAATAAGGACGGGGAATACACAGTCCCTCTTCTTCAAATTGGTAGCTATGAGGTGAGCGTCGAGTCTGCCGGATTTAGAAAACAGGTGAAGACAGGCCTGACCCTGCAGGTGGGCGAGACGGCCAGGCTTGATTTTGCGATGGAATTAGGGCAAGTTTCCGATACCGTGCAGGTGACCGCCGAAGCGCCTACCACGCAGACCGAGACTGCTTCCTTGGGAACGGTAGTGGACAACAGGCATGTGGTTGATATTCCGGTAAACGGACGCCAGTTTTACTCCCTGGCGACACTGGTTCCAGGCGTGACGCCGCCGGTACAAAATTCGACGTTGAGTTTTCGCGGCGGTTTCAACGTTGCGGGAGCCAGTGAAGTCGCAAACAATTTTACGTTGAATGGATTCAATAATAATAACCAAGACGTAAGCGCTCCCAATTTCCGGCCATCGCTGGATGTGATTGCCGAGTTTAAAGTTTTGACGGGAGTTTATCCGGCGGAGTTTGGCTACGGCTCCGGCGGTCAGGTGCAGGTCACCACCAAGTCCGGAACGAACGAGTTTCACGGCGTTGCTTACGAGTATATTCGCAATGCGGCGGTAGACGCGCGCAATTTCTTCTTAAGCCCTAGT
The DNA here is from genome assembly GCA_036488895.1 of Bryobacteraceae bacterium. Classification (GTDB taxonomy): domain Bacteria; phylum Acidobacteriota; class Terriglobia; order Bryobacterales; family Bryobacteraceae; genus Bog-105. Next base: position 12,068 of record DASXGT010000011.1, read on the forward strand.
AGCGCAACCCCGCCCTTTAAGCGAAACCAGTTCGGGGCCACGATTGGCGGGCCGATTGTCAAAAATAAAACTTTCTTTTTTGCCGGCTACGAAGGATTCCGGCTGAGGCAAGATATTAATTCGCTGACCACCGTGCCAGTCCCGGCGTTCTTGAACGGGAACTTTAGTTCACTGAAAACGACGATCTATCAACCCGGCACGAAGACGCCTTTCCCAGGTAATATTATTCCGGCAAACCAGATTGATCCGGCCGGCAAAGCGTTGTTGAGCTATTATCCTAACCCCACCAGTCCGACCGTGGCAGGCGCGGCTCCCTCCAATAACTACTTGTTCAGCGAGATACGGAAGGAGCGGATGGACGAGGGAAGTCTGCGCATCGATCAAACATTTTCCGAAAAAGATACGCTGCGAATGACCGCTAATTTCTTTGACGATCCGGCTTTTGAGCCGTCGAATACTCTGTGCGGAGCGCGCTTGCTTCCAGGGTTTGGATGCTACTCCAATCAGAAGTCACAACTTTACGGCATTACCGAAACACACGTCTTCTCGCCAGTTTTGGTCAACGAAGCGCGAGTTGGTTATACGCTTTTGAATCAGCCCCGCATTATGGAAGACGATGGCATTCAATTCGTGCAGGCCTACAACATCCCGGCGTTTGCAGGCGGAAGAGACAACGGCGGGATTCCCGCCGCTACTATCACCAGTTATTCCACACTTGGAAACGCCACAAATTTGCCGCAGAATCGCTGGGATTCGACATATCTCCTGGGCGATTCGGTGGTATGGTCGCACGCCAAGCACACTTTTAAGTTCGGCGTTGACGCATCACAGTTTCGCTCCAGCCAATATTACGTGCAATACGGCGTAGGTTCGTTTACCTTTACTAGCGGCGCGACTACATATCCGACCTCCGGCTACGCGCTAGCCGACGTGCTGCTTGGTAGACCCGCTACTACGCAGCGGGTTCCCACATATCCTAATAAGTGGTATCAGAGCACGACGACCATCGGGCTCTTTGCGCAGGACGACTACAAAGTCACTTCGAAGTTTACGGTGAATTATGGTCTGCGGTGGGAGCTATATACGCCGACTACCGAGAAATATAACCAGGAATCGAGCTTTAGCCCTCTTACGGGAGGAATGATTCAAGCCGGGCAGAACGGGATCGGCAGTAACTTGTGGAATCCAAGGTACCGGAATTTCGCGCCTAGGTTAGGCCTTTCCTGGCAGCCATTCGGAGACGGCAAGACTGTGATCCACGCCGGCGCTGGAATCTTTTACAACGCACCGACGTCCGGCAATGGGATTTTAGCGATTTTCTACAATCCGCCCATCCGCACGCCGCAGACCTTTACCTCAACGCTGGCAAGTCCGCTGGTTGGTCTGGCGAATTCGTTTCCCGCCGCAAACGCGGGAACCTCTTCCTCCCCATTCGGTATTGCGCAGAACTTTGCCATGCCTACCATTGATGAATGGAGCTTCAATATCGAGCGGGAACTGATTCCGTCGTGGGTGCTGGACGTCACGTATTTCGGGTCGAAGGGAAGCCATCTTCCCATCAACCGCAATATCAATCAGCCAAGACCATCAGGCGTGGCGGGAGTGACGCTCCCGCGGCCCTACGCTGGCTTCGCCAATATTTCGTTTGCCGAAAGCGTGGGTAATTCGGTCTACAACTCGCTACAGGTGAAGCTGCAAAAAAGGTATAGCGCCGGTTTGAGCTTGCTGACCACATTCACCTATGGGCGCTCAATCGATGATGGCAACGGAATCGCTACCAGCACCACGGCTTCAAGCACGACTCCACAGGATGCTTTGAACCTGGCGGGGGAGCGGGGGCGGAGCGATTTCGACATCAAATATCGATTTGTCTTTAGCCCGGTTTACGAGCTGCCGTTTGGTAAAGGAAAACCATTCGTTAACCAGGGATTTTGGTCATACGTAGTGGGCGGGTGGCAAGTATCGGCATTGTTCAGCGCCCAGACAGGCGGTCCGTTGACGCCGTATTATTCAGGGAATGTCAGCGGCACGCTCAATACCAAAGACAGGCCGAATCTGGTTGGTGATCCGAACAGCGGACCAAAAACGCCGCAACAATGGTTCAACGTGGCCGCGTTCGCCTCGCCGGGATCTGGGAATTTCGGAAACGCCGGACGAAATATTATCAACGGTCCCGGAATGGTGAACCTGGATGCTTCGGTGGTGCGAAATTTCCGGTTCAAGGAACGCTTCGGAATACAGTTCCGGGCGCAAGCCTACAATGCGCTGAACCATGTGAACTTCAACTATCCAAGTGCGACGATTGATAGCGCTTCGGTGGGAACGATTTCATCGGCGCTAGACCCGAGGACGCTCGAAGCGGCGTTGCGGCTCGTGTTTTAAGGGCGCTGCTCCGTTATTTCGGCTCTGGCACATTCGGCAATGTATACGCTTTTTTGAGGGCCGTCTCATATTGCGAATAGAGCCCTTTGATGCCGGCAAATTCGTGCTTCACTTGCTGAAGGTACTCGGGACGAGTGGCTACATCAAAAAGCAAGGCCGCCATGGATTGCGCGTCGGTCAGGAAGCCGTCGTGACCGACGCTGGTCAGTGTGTCGGCTTCCATTTCATAGGTATGGTTTGCGAAGTTGGAAGTTTTTGCGGCGAATCCGATCCCGGGAATTTCGCTTGAGACGCTGCCGGTTTCCTCGTAGCCTTGCGGTTTTCCGAGTTCTTCCTGAACGCCGGTAGCGCCATACATCTTCATGTAGGCGAAGGCCGGCTCGGCTAGAGTTGCAACCGAAATACCATCGCGCAGCCGCCCATAATTGTCGATCTTCACCTTGGTGCCGGTGGAAAGAGCAGCGGCTTTGGCGGCGTCATCCACGAATTGACGAACCTGCTGCAGATACACCGAGTCGGGATAACGGATGTAGAAATCGGCTACGGTGCGATCGGGAACCACGTTGGGCGCGGCTCCGCCTTCTGTGATCACGCCTTGGATGCGTGCTTCCGGACGTATCGAACTGCGCACGCTATCAATGTTGTTGAACAAGTGAATCACGGCTTCCAAAGCATTGCGGCCCGCCCACGGAGTCATCTGATGGGCTGGAGCGCCGCTAAAGGTGTATTTCACGCCGTCAATATTGAGGCAGCAGGTGCCGAAGCCGGGAGCGGGCCGAGTGGTGGCGGAGACGGCATGACTGCGCATGAGTACATCCATGCCGCGAAAGACGCCGGCATTGAACATGTCCGTCTTGGCTACCGGCGGCATCATCTCTTCGCCAGGCGTGCCGAATACCGTTACGGTTCCCGGCAGCTTGTTTGCGTCCAGATACTCCGCGATAGCGATAGCCGCAGCCATGCCGATGGGACCTTGAGTGCTGTGTTGATCGCCATGAAACGCGCCCTTGGTGCCGCGCAGAGCGTCGTATTCGAGTATGACGCCAAGATTTGGTCCGGAGTTGTTTGGAATCGCGGCTTTCCGCTTGTATTTCGCAACGAATGCGGTGCGCAGGTCGGCCACGCCAATCTCAGGCTCGAAACCGTACTTCTGCAATTTCTGAGTAAGGACATGTACCGCTCGATCTTCCTTGAAGCCGATTTCGGGGTCGCGCGTGATCTGATCGCCGAGGGCGAGCATTTCCGTGTCCATGAGCTCTTTGGCCCGGCCGGCTACCTTGTCGCGCTCCTTATTAGGAGCGGTGAGCTTTGCCACCAGAGACTGGATGTCGAGCGAGTGCTCCAGTTGATTGAGCTGCGCGATCATATCTCGCGCGGCTTGCCGCTCCGTTGGTGTTTCCTGCGCGGGCGCTATGCGCGTTATTAAAATTGCGGCAAGAGAAAGCGCAAATGTCTTTTTCATTTTGTTGGATGGCCGGGTAATCTTTGCGGGATTGCTAAATCAATGACGGCACCAACGCGGGTGTTGCTCGAACGGGGAGAAATCTATTAAAAGATAGACTACTTGGCGAAAAGGGCGTTTGTCCAGTAAAAGTTTTATTTCGATGTCAGACATTGTAAACTCTTCCTACCACCGTTATGGAGGAAGCTCGCATCCCTTGCCGCCCGTAAAGATACTGTCTTCGCTCCTGGCCGCAGGCCGCAGGTTGTGGCCGGCGGGTACTTTTCCGCGGCTCGCGCTGATTGCCACCGTGACCGGACTGATTGGGGTGGCGGCGTATAGCCAGTTCCGGAAAACGCATTACGACGCCGTTCGCATTGCGATTGACCAGGCGCCTCCTTATCAAAGCATGACCAAGAACGGGCCGGAAGGGCTCTCTGTCGATATGGTTCGCGAGGCGGCCAGGCGGACTGGCATTCCCATTACCTTTGTTTCCGTTCAGGGCGGTTGGCGCGAGGCGATGGCGAAGAACGTCGTGGACCTTTGGATTGCAGCCAACGTGACGGAGGAACGGCTGCGGCTTTATCATTTCACTGACCCATGGTTGAGGAATAGCTTCAGTCTCATTTTCATCGCTAAACCTGGCATGCGGGAGCCGCCGGAAAAAGGGCCGATCGCGCATCTGGATACAGCTTTCTTCGGTGACTATACGGCCAACTGGTTTCCTCACCGGAAGCTGATTAGCCGGAGCGAGCGAATTCAGGTGGTGCAGGCTGTTTGCCGCGGAGAAGCGGCGGCCGGCATGCTGGAGACGCGTTTTATTACGGCGATGCTGATGAAGCGGCCCGAGGGTTGCGACAAGCGTCCGCTGGATATTTCCGTGGTGCAAGGGGCGGTGCGCGATATGGCCATTATGTCCAACACAAACACCGTTCCACAGGCAGAGGCGCTACGCCGGGAGTTTAGCAATCTGGCGCGCGAAGGATTTATGGCTGAGGTGTTGGACCGTTGGTCTCCTCTCTCGGCGGCCGAAACACAGACAGTCTACGCGCTGCAAGAAGTGCAGCGGCACACCCTTTATGTGGAGTATGCGGGTTTCGGGCTGGCAGTCGTGGCATGTTTGCTGGCCTGGCAGGTGCGGCGCTCGATCACGCTGGAACGGCGCTACCGGGAGCTCTTTCAATCGAACCCGCTGCCCGCCTGGATCTACAACAAGGACTCGCTCTACTTCCTTGACGTGAATGACGCGGCGGTGGCGCACTACGGATATTCGCGCAAGGAATTTTTGAACATGCAAGTTTCCAAGCTTCGCGTGGCTGAGGATCTGCCGGACTTGGAGCAAGACCTGGATGCGTCTGGCTATTCGGTCCCACATTCTGGCGGACTGCATGGATCCCGCCGCGACCAGAAGAAAGACGGGTCGGTCATTTGGGTGGAAACCATTAGCAACGATCTCGCCAGTCATTCCGGGCGATCGCGTCTGGTGGTTGTTCACGATGTTACCGAGCAAAGGCGCGACCGTGAAGAACTCAGCGTGGCGAAGGAGGCGGCCGAAATCGCGACGCAGGCTAAGAGCAAATTTCTGGCCATGATGAGCCATGAGATCCGGACCCCCATGAACGGTGTCATTGGCATGACTTCTGTGTTATTGGATACGCCGCTCACGCCCGAGCAACAGCAATTTGTGGAGACCATTCGCATCAGCGGCGAATCGCTGCTGGTGATTATTAACGATGTCCTCGATTTTTCGAAGATTGAAGCCGGCAAGCTGGAGCTGGAGTCCGTGGAATTTGATCTGCCCAGCCTGGTGGAGGAGTGCGTGGGCCTGTTGGATCTAAGCTTGAAGACAAATGGCTCGAAGCAGAATGTGTTGGACCTTCGTGTCAGCATCGGCGAGGGCGTTCCCGATTGCGTTGTGGGTGATCCGGCGCGCCTCCGGCAGATCTTGCTGAATTTGCTTTCCAACGCATTGAAGTTTACACAGGACGGCTGTATCGAGCTGCGCCTGACGGTGCGGGAGTCCTCAGAAGAGGCGTGCCAGATCGTCTTCTCGGTGGAGGATACGGGCATCGGCATGTCTCCCGACGTACTGCAACGCCTCTTCGAAAGCTTCTCGCAAGCGGATTCCTCCACTACGCGGCGCTTTGGCGGCACAGGCCTGGGGCTGGCGATTACCAAACGGTTGGTGGAGATTATGGGCGGCACAATCGGGGTGGAGAGTGTTCCCGGTGAAGGCTCCACTTTTTGGTTTGTTTTGGATTTTCAAGTTGCGGCGGCGCCGGCGGCCGATAGTTTGCGTCGCCGCTTGGGCGGCAAAGCCGTATTGGTGGTGGACGATTTCCGGGAGCAGCGCCTGATTGTACGAAGGTATTTGGAATGGGCGGGCGCGGCGGTCAGTGAGGCGGAAAGTGGAAAAGATGCGATGGCGATGGCGCTGGATGCGGTGGACCGGGGAACACCCTTTGCCCTGGCCGTGCTGGATCAGAATATGCCAGCGATGGACGGCATTACGCTGGCGCGTAACATGCGGGCGGATGCGCGGCTAAAGGGCTTGGCGCTGTTTCTGCTGGCCGCATCGCGCGAATCGAATGTGTCTGCCGAGGCCAGGGAGTTGAACCTTGGCTTCATGATGAAGCCCGTGAGGAGGGTCCATCTGCTCGAAGCCCTGGCGCGGCTATTTGATAGCGAGGAGAAGGCCGAACGGCTAGTGTTCGCGGACGCCGATGGAACTAGCCTGCACATTCTGCTCGCGGAAGATCATCAGCCCAACCAAGTGGTGGTGAAGTTGATGCTAAGAAATTTAAAGTGCCGGATCGATGTGGCGGTAAACGGCCTGGAGGCTGCTAAGGCCTGCGCGCAGCGCAACTACGATTTGATTTTGATGGATTGCCAGATGCCGGAGATGGACGGATTCAGCGCCGCCCTGGAAATTCGCCGCCACGGCCCCAACCAGGAAACGCCGATTATTGCGTTGACCGCCAATGTTCTGGAAGAAGACCGCGAACGCTGTTTTGCCGCGGGGATGAACGACTATCTTTCCAAGCCGATCCGGAAGGACCAGTTAATAGATGCAATTCAGAAATGGGGCCGGCAGGCGACTGGCCCGCTGGCTCATTAAGATAGTTCAGATGCGTCTTTTATTCGTGCTTGCCTCGTGCCTCGCGCTTTCTTGGCCCGCGTTCGGCGCGGCGAACGAGCTTCTCTCCGGGGTCATCGATGTGCATGCGCATGTCGCGCCGGATAGCGTTCCGCGTAGTATCGACGCCATCGATCTTGCCCGGCTGGCGAAGTCTCGCGGCATGCGGGGCTTGGTGCTGAAGAGTCACTGGGAGCCCACCGCCTCGCTTGCCTATGTGACTCGCAAGGAAGTGCCCGGTATCGAAATCTTCGGCGGGATTGACCTGAATCTCAGCGTGGGCGGAATGAATCCGGAAGCGGTTGAGCACATGGCGAAGATAACGGGCGGCTGGGGGCGATTCGTTTGGATGTCCACCTTCGATTCTCAGGCTCAAGTTCGCTTCGCCAAGGAGAACCGGCCCTTTGTCGCGGTTGCCCGGGATGGGCAGCTTTTGCCGGAGACCAAACAAGTGATCGCGATGATTTCCAAGTATCATCTGATTCTTGCGACGGGGCATAACTCGCCGCAAGAAGACTTGCTGCTGATTCGCGACGCGCGCCGCCAGGGCGTGCGCCAAATCATCGTCACGCACGCGATGATGGCGCCGATTCATATGTCCGTGGATGAGATGAAGCAGGCAGCGGGCTTAGGCGCATTTATCGAATTCGTTTACAACGGGCTGATCGGCCACTACAAAGAATTCACTTTCGCTGATTATGCCAAAGCGATTCAGGCTGTGGGTGCGGAGCATTGCATTTTATCGAGCGATATGGGAGCACCGGCTAATCCGCTTCATCCGGACGGCCTCGCGCTGCTTTTTGAAGGCTTGAAAAAAGCGGGAATTACTGATAGCCAGATTCGAGTGATGGCCGCGCGCAACCCGGCTCTGCTGCTGGGCCTGGATCCACGGCGTTAGGTAAACTCCATAGGGCTTCGCATTTAAATTGATCGATCCTGTTCGTAGTAAGGTTCAATATTCGGGCGCAGGCTTCCCGCGGCAGATGCAACAGGATACGCAACACGAAGCAGCGGCGGAGATCCGGTGAAAAGCTCAGCACGCCGTGCAGTTCAGGAGGCAGCACCGCGAACGCCTCTTTCAATTCTTCCGGGCTCACGGGCAGCGCTTCGTTGCTTATATCGACGGAGACAGACACAACGCTGCAAAGTATCGCTTCTTCAAACGGCTCGTCCGGATTTAATAAATGAATTGATTCCAGGACCGCCGCCTCCGCTCTTTGGGGGCTTTGGGTGAGCAAAAGCGCCGTGAAAAACGCCTTGGCGACCGGTCCATTGAGATTGCATTGGTTTATTTTCGACTGCATTTGCCTGGCGACGTCTGATTTGTAAAAGCCCATCGCCTGCACTCCTTTCCAAGACATTTCGTTTTGCGCTTCGAGCTCAATTAGGGCTTGTTGCATAAGATCTCCCCTTGATCGCCTTTTGAACTTGTAGGATGCACGAGCGAGTGAACATTGATCGTCCCGCTCGCGGATCCCTTAATTAAGTCCGCGCGGCCTCTATACTTTGGCGCCGACAAACCCGGTCTGGCCTTCCGGCGCGATTCCGGTGTGAAACCGGATGGCGGCTAGCGTTCCTAGCAGCGCGAACAGCACCAGGACAATTAATTGAGTAACTGCAAATGGCGGTTCAGACTGAGTGGGGGCGATTGCCCGCAGTGCCGGCGTCTTTAGGAATAACTGAACAACCAGGACAAAGAAGTTCAGATATAACGCAACGATCGCCGTGATTACATAAGTACGCCGCCAGCCGCCCGCCAGCTTGTAACGATAGCGCGCCAGGACTGAAATTCCCAATACCAATAGTGACAATATGCCAACCACGTGCGAAGGCATGAGGTGGTGGACCGGAAAGAGGAAGCCGGTGACGCTGGTGGCAATGGTAGTGGTTAAAAAAAGCGCAGTCCAATGATCGAACCGTCTTGAAGTGAGCAGACCGTATACCACCACCAAGCCGGCGCCGATTCCGATCAGGCTCAGCAAGACGTGAAAGAAAGTGAATGCAGCTAAGATCATGAAAAATTCTCCTGTCATCCGAATGAGTGGACTAGCGTTTAGGCTGGTGGAGGCGAGCCCGGAATTAGTAAGTTTGTAAATTAACTTTGCCGCATCGAGAGAAAGAGAACATCACGTGATTGAGTGGTTTATTGCTACCACCAGCGCATTATAGGTTCGTCCCACAAATGTGTTAGCTATCAATCACTCGCTGCGGCTATCCGTGGGGCGGCGGAAAGATGATCTCCCGGCGACCGAATACGCGCGCATCCACTGAGAATGCGCCCGGACCGAGGAGCAAAACGGCCAATAGAATTGCCGCGGCGAAAACATCCGCCAGCCTGGTGTCAAACAGGTCAGGAGCGCCCAGCGGCAACAGCGAAAACGCGACGCCCACTACCCCGAGCATGATCAGAGCAGCCACTAGGGCCGTAAAAAATCCGATGATCAGCAGGACGCCGCCCGCGATTGTGGTTAACGCACACAGAGCTTCTACAACATGATGGGGACCCCGCAGGTAAGAGGTTCCCTGAATCAGAAGCGCTACTCCGAGCGCCGCGCGCAGCACCAGTAGCGCAAATCCAGCCCCTCCCCCCGGAAATCCGGAAAACCAGCCCAGCAGCAGATGCCTTCTCCGATTCCTGGCGCCTTGAAAACACGCCTTCTTTAGCCTACCGGGCAAAGCGCCTGGCGCGAATCACGCAGGCTTGGGATTTTTGTTTAACACTTTCGGGTTAAACGGCGGCATCACAACTGAGCCATCTCACAATTGAATCATTCCGCGGCGCACGGCAATCGCCACCGTTTGCGTGCGGTCCCTGGCGCCGAGCTTGTCCATGATGTGTTTCAAATGAACTTTCACGGTTTCCTCGGAGATGAATAAACGCCCGGCGATATCCCGGTTGCGATGACCGGCGGCCAGTTCCCGAAGCACCTCAAGCTCGCGCTTCGTCAGAGTCTCGTCGCCCATGTGCTCAGCCAGATGCGTGGCAACTTCGAGAGGAACTTGCTTCTTTCCGGCGTGTACCTGGCGAATCACTTGCACTAAGTCCTGGGGAGGCATGCTCTTCAGAAGATATCCGCGGGCTCCAGCTTCGAGGGCGCGCTGAATTTCCACGTCGCCCTCAAAGGTTGTGAGCATAATGATCCGGGCATCCGCGAACTCTGATCGGATCGCAATCATGGTATCGATGCCGTTCAGGCCGGGAAGCCGAAGGTCCATCAGCGTCACATCGGGCCGGTGTTCGCGATAACGCTGAATTGCCTCCGCGCCATTTGCCGCCTGGGAGACGAGCAGCATATCGGGCTGGCTATTGATGATGGAGGCGATGCCTTCTCGAAGAAGCGGATGATCGTCCACGCTGAGGACGCGGATGGCGGCCGGACTGCTCATGGTCGTTTCCATCCCTTTGAATATCGCTCACGCAGCCATCTCAGCCAGGGCTTGCGCCGGCCATCGAAGGCAATGTGCCCCGGAACGGTAAGCTTGACCTCGGTGCCCAGGCCGGGGCTGCTCCAGAGTTGGAGCCGCGCACCGATCCGGTCCGCCCGCTCGCGCATTCCGGAAATACCCCAATGCCCATCACGCCCCGACTGCAATAAGCGGGCGTCGATCCCACAGCCGTCATCGCGGACAGTGACGGCAAGGCGGTTGGAAGAATACGTGCACTCCATCACAATGCTCTTGGCGCGTGCATGCCGAAATGCGTTAATCAGCGCCTCTCTGCCGATTCCGTATACTTCGTCGCGCAGCAACGGGCGCAGCGGCATCTGCTGGCCTTCCACAATAACACGAAAATTCACTGGCTCGCCCTGGTTTTCCCCAGAGTGGTTTTCCCGGGAGCCTTCCGCGGGAGCCAGGTCATCCTGGATTCGCGCAAAGGCGTGTTCCAGGTCTAGAGACGCCGTTGCGGTAGAGCGCAAACCTTGGACCGCGTTGCGTCCTTCTTCGATCACTTGCCGCATCAACTGGAGAGTCCGCGTGAGGCCTGGCTTTACTGGCGAATCAGCCGGCAAGCGATCCGCCGCCACATGGACCTGCATCGATGCGCTGAGAAAGCCTTGCAGCAGGGTGTCATGCAAGTCCTGGGCGATGCGCGTTCGTTCCGCTAAACGCTCCTCAAAGCGGACGTTGAGCTCCGCTGTCAATCTCCGCAGACGGAGCCGATATACCGCAAGGGCGGCAAGCAGGCACGCGAGCACAATACCGGCGCGGAACCACCAAGTTTGCCAGACTGCCGGGTTCACATCAAATGCAACGGACGCTTCCCCCGGACTCCAGACTCCGTCCGGATTGGTTGCCATGACCCGGAAGAGATAGGAGCCAGGGCCCAGATTCGTGTATATCGCTTCGCGCCCAGAAGCCGGTTCGCTCCAATCGCGATCAAAGCCTTCCAGCTTATAGCGAAAATGCACGCGCTCCGGGACGGAAAGAATCAGCGCCGAATAACCGAACACGATTCGTCGACGCCCCGGCGGAATTTTAATGCCGCCTTTCCCTGCTATTTCAGCGCCGTCCGCTGTTATGGTTTGAATGCTGACTTTTGCCGGGGCCGAGCTGTTAGTCAGCCGCGCCGGATCTACAACGGAAATACCGCGATTTAAGGAAAACCAGATACGGCCGAGCGAATCCGTGACTACGGATCGATGCCGTTTCACGCCTTCGACGCCGCGCAGCCCATCGATAAGTCCAAACTCGCGTATGTCCCCGGCGTCGAGATCGCCGCGCAAAAGGCTAGCCTGCTTGACTCGCATAACGTGGGTTGAAGTCGCTATCCAGAATGCGCCATACTTGTCTTCCGCCAGCCCGAATATCTGTTCCCGCAAAGACGCGGGCAGTTGCGCTGGAACTGCAAAGCGGCCCGATTTGCGATAGGCAAGTCCGGCGGTAGTGCCAGCCCAGATCACGCCGGAGGAGTCTTCGAGAAGACAGTTGATGTTCTCTGAAGGCAAGCCATCACCATAGGAAAAAGTCCGCCAATGGTCTTTGGATAATGAACTTAGTCCGGCGGGCGTGGCGAACCACATTGTTCCGTCAGAGCCTTCGAGGATTGACGCAACTGTGTTTGACGCCAAGCCATCGGCAATGGTGTAAGTGGTGAAGTTTTTTCCAGAGAGCCGGCTGACGCCGCCGCTTAGAGTTCCGGCCCACACCGCGCCGTCACGAGTTTCGTAGACAGAATACACGCTGTCCTGCGCCAGTCCATTTGCCTTGGTGTACGTCTGAGCCGTAAAGGCGCCATTCTCCGTCCGCAGCCGGGTGAATCCTCCGCGTTGCCGGCCAAGCCATACATCATTCCCTGCGCCCGCGATGGAGTACACAATATCTTTGTCAACATTGCCTGCAGAAATTTTTCCGCGCCGGTCACCCTGCAACCACCAGAGTCCTCCATTAACGGGAGCGAACCACGCGCGATTTTCCGGATCGACAAAAATGGGATCGCTGCCTTCGGCCGGCACACCCTCGGGTGCGGAATAGGTAACAAATGCACTGTCGCGGAGACGTTCAATGCCGTTCGCGCTGCCAATCCATAAATTGCCTTCGCGGTCTTCAAAGACCGCCGTTATGGCTCCATAGGCTCGATTGCTTTTTGCACTCTCAAGCCGGGAGAGGCCCTGGGCGTTGAGGCGCAGGAGCCCGCTTGAGCCGGTTCCGATCCAGATGTTTGAGTCCCGGTCTTTGGTCATCGCCAGTATTTGGAGTCCATGTAAAGCGGCAGGAATTCCTTGGGCGGTCAGTTGTTCTCCGTTCCACCGGACAAGGCCGTTGTCGGTACCAATCCACAGGTCTTTGACGCCGTTCGGGAGCAGGCAATTGATCTTCGGGTCGGGCAAGTTTTGCGTGATGGGCGAAGTGATTCCACCCTTTAGCCGGAAGAGACCGGTTCCGCGCGTGCCCAACCAGATCGCATCGTCGCCGGTTTGCGCCACGGAAATGATGGGAGAACGAGGCACGCCGGTAGCGCCGGCGAGCAGCTTGAAAATACCGTCGCGGTAGGTGAACGCGCCGAATTGCATTTTCGCCGCCAGGAGTTCGCCATGACGGGAAACCGACATCGCCGTGATACTGTCGGGCGGTTCAGCGCGGGAAAAAGCATCTTCGAACGTTCCGTTGCGATAGTGAATCAGACTTCTGTCGCGCAAACTGACCCAGAGACTGCCGTCCTTGTCCGCCGCGAGTCCGAGGATGCTCGACAACACGAACGCGCCGGACGGGTCGTGCATCAGCTCAAACTTCCATCCATCAAAACGGAGTAGCCCGGCTTCGACGCCGATCCAGAGATACCCGTCGTTGGTTTGTGTTATCGCGTAAACCGGCCCGCGTGGAAATCCTTGTTCCGTCCCCCAGCGGTCGCGTACATACTGGGACATCGCCCGATGTGGATCGATCGCCTGGGAAGGGCTGACGAATAAGCAGGCCAGGCCGGACAAAAGCAGGAGAATTCGCGGCACGGGGCCAGCCCGCCAGCAACGCACATTACGGGAGGTATTCAAAGTTTTCAATGATTACCTCCGTCCCGTGCCGCAACGGATTGCTGTTGTTCCCAAAAACATAAAGGCTCAGGTGGACGGACTCATCGCCGGGAGCGGGCACTCCGGATGTGAAAACGTGCTCGCCCACAGGCGTGGTTTCCCAGCGCGAAACAGCGCCGCGATACGCCCGGAATGCCGCCCGGTCCGGAGCCCACCGTAGCATGAATGTCACTGTTTTGCCGGGGGCCTGGAAACGGAAAGTATTGGCCGGAACATAGTAGGGCTGAATCACGAACTGTCCATTTCTGGTAGCGGTTTCGCCCCACTGGCTGATCTCAATATTCATTTCTTTTGGACGAGCGCTGTCAGCCCAGGTCAGCATGGTGAATGCAGCACCCGGCTCAAGATGCGAGACGTCACTCACCACGAAGCGGTAAGAACCATAGCCGAGACTTCGACGAAGATTAACTTCCGAGCTTGTCCAGTGGCCCGGGCCGCCAGCGATGCGCAGGTGGAGAAATCCGCTTTTATCGGTCCAGGAATTTGCCGGGTCATAATCGTTGTGCGTACCGCCCGGATTACTGGCAGTCTCACGAATCTTCCATTCGTAGCCCGCAAATAGTAAAGTTTTGCTGGCGCGGCCGGGACCGTTGGGACCATCCGCAACGGTCACTGCCAGTACATTCCCGTCCTTCCCGGGCAACTGATCCATCTTCCACCGTGGACGGTAACCATCCTTAACCAGCAGCGCCGCATAGGCATCCCCGGGATGGGTCTCATTCTTCCACGTGCCGTCGTGTTGAATGTTGGTGAATGGTTGGAGCGTGGCGGGCTGAATCCACCAGACTCCACTCTTGGCGTAGAGCACGATTCGTTCACCCGGTTGAGCGGCTGTGGCGCGGCCTTCAATGGCGTTCAACTTATAGGCAGTGCCCTCTTCGTAGGGAGGGAGTTTAGTAAAAATGATGGACGGCTCGACCCGGGTGCTGGGTGAATAGCAGCCTGCCTGCAGGCAAAGGACCGCCAGCACAGCGAGTTTGGAACAGGTGGAACCGCGTGATGATTGATGTTCCTGCAGCGCGAAGAACATTCGATGGTTCGCTCATCGTAATCGTAGCGAACACGGACTGACTACTTCAGGGCAGCGGGCTGAACCCAAGCGCCATCGCCCGCGGAATCCCAAACCGCGAACCGGACCCACTTCTTACCCGATGCGTCAAACGGAATGCGAAACGTTTTAGTGCCAAACGGCGCCGTGCCGGTCAAGCTGATGATCTTGCGGTCGACTTTCGCGCCGTCGCTCCAAACCAGCTCGGCAAATTCGAGAGGGAATGTATATTCGATGGCCGCGTTGTAAGTCGCTTTCGCGCCAGAACCTTCCACGCCCCAATTATGGAAAAGAATCTCACCGGTAGTGCCGAAGAAGTTACCAGAGCGTATGCCCTCCACAATCGGCGTCCAGCTTTCGTTATATAAAGGAACGCGATCCAGTTTTAGATAGTTGACGGCTAGTTGCGGGTAAGTCTCGTCATCGGGCCACTTGGTGTAGGTATCGCCTTCAGCCAGCATGAACTTGGGCTTGGCGGCCCAGTTGCTCATATCGTCTGTGGTGCCGAAGCAGCGCACTTCGCAGAGCCTTTTTTCGGAAAGATCTGTCGGCAGCGATTCCCAGGAGGCTCCGATGAAACGGTCGCTCAGAAAGAAATCCTTGTCTTTATAGGCTTCCGGATAACCCTCGGAGCTTTTCGTGCGCGGGTGGGCGGTCCAGATGATGCCTTGTTCACGATTCACCATGTTGAGCACATCTTCGGCGGAACCGAGATGGTAGACCTTGCCATAAGTGGAATCGTCTTCCATAAATTGCTGGCCGGCGGGCCGCGGTGTGGCGTGCGAAAAATAAACCGGCTTGGGCGTCATCAGATACCAATGGCCGCCTAAGTAAGCGTTGGGCTCCTCGGCGGGCATCACTAGAAAATCTTTGTCGGACATCCGGCGCGAGCCCTCGAAATAAATTTTCTCTTCGGCAAAGCGCTTAGGACCGGGATCAGTTGGATCGGAATCGTCGTGAAAGTCGCCCAGGTAGACAATGTTGACGCCGAGCCCGCGAAAAACCGGAACCCAGCCCGGCTGATAATCGAGAGTCTTGCGGTCACGCAGCATCTCGTTGTAATCCACATGAAAGTGGCCCGTCAGCACCTTAAAGCCGGGCAGCGGTTTGAACACATCGCCGTGTGTGTACGCCATGACCGATTGCTGCGTGGCGCGGCTGTTCGTGAAACTCAGATAGTAATAAACAGCCATGTGCTGTAGCGTTCCTGGAGGCGCGTTGTACAACGCGAAGTTTTCCCATTCCTCTTTAGAAGACGCCGTGCGCCTTTTCCACTCCGCATCCGTAACGCCCCATGGCCCGTAGCCTTCGCTCCGTTCCGGCTGCATGACACCTAGCGAGAAATTCTTTTCATCATCTTTGCGGTAGTAAACATAGCCGAGATTGACTTCGTTCTCGCGCGCGAAAAAGAATTTATGCGGAGGAGGGAAGACGGCTAGCGAACCGCGTCCGGTATCTAGAATTTCCAGGCGATTGCGGGCGCGCAGGTTGATCGGCTCATTGTTGGGCGCGCCGCCGAAGGCATATTCTTGCCATTGCCGCGCGGTATCGCGCCAGACGACCTTGGTGTTGTCCGCAATGGCAAAGCCTTTCAAACCGGCTTTATAGATATAGGCGACCGAGGGCTCGCTGGTTTTGGCAATGGCTTCCTGGCGCAGAAGATTTGATCCTTTATAAGCCGTGAAGGCGACGTCGCCCGAAAATTGGCCCAAGGTGAGGCCGTCGAAGGTCACGCTGACACGTGCGCCATCGCTAGTGACGCGGCAATTTTGAGATTGATAACTGACAGACGCCCGCTGAATTTCTTCTGCCTTACGCGGCACGTCAGTGGTGTCGTGGCCTCCCGGAACCACCAAAGGCGCGTCCCAGAATGTATTCCACTTTCTAACCTCTTCTTCGGCCGGCGTGTCGATACCGAATTTCTTGAGCAGGTTGCGCTGGGTTAATGAGATGCGACGCCGTCCCGTGGTTACTTCGAAGTCCGGAGTCAGATCCTTTCCCAGGACAACCCACACGCCGCCGCTGCGCACGGCCAGTTGTCGGACAACGGGGTGGCCGTCTTGCAGAGTGAATAGCGCCTGCAATTGTTGCCCGGCTTCACCTTGCCAGTTTAATTCAAGAACGCCCCGGTTCATGGCGGCGTGCAGCCCATCGATTGCCTTGTAGCCTTCAAAGCTGCATTGCAGGGTTTGAGCTGCTGCTATGGTAGACAGCATTGTCATACCGAGGAAGAGTATGCAAGTCTTCATCGTTTTACTTTGTTTGACTCCCGATTTAGTCTATACGAATAGGCATGGTCTCCGGCACATAGTATGAAAGTCTTCACGAAAATCTGTTATTGCGGCGTGTTCACGGCAGTTCTCGCGGCGCAGGACGTCAAGCGAGCGGCTGATTTCATTCAGTCTAACGATCTGAAAGCCGATCTCGCGTTTCTCGCTTCTGACGATCTGAAAGGCCGCAACGCCGGCAGCGCCGAAGACCACATCGCCACCGATTACATTGCAACCGAGTTCATGCGCCTGGGCCTCAAGCCGGTGGGCGATAACGGTACGTACTTGCAGAGCATGGAAATTGATACTGCCGATGTCGACGCCAGTCACACTACTCTGACAGCGAAGATCGCGGGTGTTGCACACACCTATGCGTTCAATAAAGATTTTCACTGGGCGCGCCAGAGCGTGCATCCCGCGTCGGTGGAGGGCGAGGTGGTCTTTGCCGGATACGGTATAGACGCGCCCGAATACGGCTACAACGATTTTGCGGGAATCGATGTAAAGGGCAAAGTGGTTTTAGTGTTGGGGCGCGAGCCGCAAGCGAACGACGCTCATTCCAAATTTGCTGGGACTTGGGACACCTACCATGCGTTCTATTGGGAAAAGGTGGAGCAACTGCGCAAGCGCGGCGCAGCCGGGATATTACTGGTGCAAGATCGCGTGCCCCGCAACGTGAAGCAGACGCCGGCCAGTTCTCCCAGGGCGAGCGGCGGCCCGAGTTTTGCTCTTGCAGGACCAATGTGGGATATTCCCACGTTCACGATTTCGCGCGAGATAGCCGACCAACTTCTCGCCCCCAGCGGCAAGACGACTGACGGCCTGCAAGCCTCGATTGACCGCACCTTGCATCCCGCTTCTTTCAAAGTCGCTGCAAGCTCGGTTCGGATGTCGAAAGGTTTTACCGGCCTGCAAAAGCATCAGGGACGAAACGTGGTGGCGCTGCTCGAAGGGTCTGATCCAACTCTCAAATCGCAGGCGGTTCTGGTGACCGCGCACCACGATCACATGGGCATGGCGAACGGCCACATCTACAACGGCGCGGATGACGATGGCTCGGGCGTTGCGGGGCTTCTCGAAATCGCCAAGGCGTTTGTGCAGGGAAAGGTCCACCCCAAACGCAGCGTGTTGTTCATCGCGTATGACGGCGAGGAGCGGATCTTTCTCGGCTCTTATTACTACGTCACGCATCCCATCATTCCGCTTGACCGGACCATCGCGAATATCAACATGGACATGATTGGCAGGAATGAAAATGACGCCAACTGGCCGGTTCCGCCCGACGGCAACGTCAACATGGTGAACGTGCTGGGCACACGCTACAATCCCGGCCTACGTAAGGTGATCGATCAGCAAAACGATCGTGTGGGTCTGAAGCTCGATTACAAAATGGATGTGGTGGATCCGGATTCGCTATGGTCCCGTAGCGATCACTTCTGGTTTGCGGCGCTTCACATTCCGCAGGTTGAATTTCAAACCGGATTGCATCCGGATTATCACACCGATCATGACACTTGGGACCGCATCAACTATACGAAGCTAACGAAGATCGTCCGGCTCGTATTTTTGTCGGTCGATGAACTGGCGAATGCCTCGGGAAGGCCGGCGTTTGTCCCGGCTGCAACTCCTTTTATGTAACTCTGGCTCTTGTCCATAGTCACACTGGCATGGCTCTCGGAGAGTTCATTACTACCGACGTCCCAGCCCGTATGGACCGGCTGCCTTGGAGCCGTTGGCATTACCTTGTCGTTGTTGCTCTAGGTATCACCTGGCTGCTGGATGCAAGCGCATGATCTCCGCAACTTATATTGCCTCCGGCGCTCTGTTGGCGCTGACAAGTTGGCTGTTCCGTGAAGATTTGCTGACCGCGCTGACGCAGGCAATTGCCTGGAGCGTTATTTTCTTCATAGCCTCTTCGGCCGCCAGCTCCGCCTACCTGACTGTCAGCGAAATATTTCCGCTGGAGATCCGGGCTCTGGCCATCGCTATCTTTTACGCGTTTGGAACTCTTGCCGGAGGAGTTGCCGGGCCGGCGATTTACGGCTACATCGTGGGAACCGGCTCCAGAACGTATCTTTTCTGGGGCTATCTCGCGGGCGCTCTTCTCATGGTGATCGGCGGCTTAGTGGAGGCTTGGATTGGTGTTGACGCCGAACGGAAGTCCCTGGAATCCATTGCGGCGCCGCTTTCCAGCCGTTCCTGAATACAAGGCTGACGAATGAGCCGTTCCGAACAAAAAAGCGCCGCTGATTTTCTCCCTGAACGGAAGACATTGCCGTCATTGAAGGACGCTCTTCAAGGCTGCCGCGGGTGTGACCTTTACCGGCATGCGACGCAAGCCGTGCCTGGCGAAGGCCCGCGGTCTTCCGTCATCGTGTTCATCGGCGAACAACCCGGCAACGATGAAGATCTGCAAGGACGCCCTTTTGTTGGACCCGCCGGTCGCTTATTTGAGCGCGCGTTGAAAGAAGCCGGCATCGACCGGTCCGCCGTCTATATCACCAACGCCGTCAAACATTTCAAATTTGAAGAGCGCGGCAAACGCCGAATGCATAAGAAGCCGAGCGCTTCGGAAACAACCGCGTGCAGGCCCTGGCTGGAGGCTGAGCTCGCCGTGATCCGCCCGAAGGTTCTGGTTTGTCTGGGAGCTACCGCGGCGCAATCGATTTTCGGACGCGACTACCGGCTCACCAAAGAGCGTGGCCAATTCGTGACGCATCACGTCACGCACACATGGGCGTCCCAAGCCACTTCCACCATCCACCCCTCCGCTATTCTGCGCGCGCCGGATGAGCAGCGAACGCTTGAGTATCAGCGTTTCGTGGAAGATCTTAAGAAAATCCGGGCCGCAGCCGAAGCTATTTAGCAAATCTTGCGGGCGGCATTGATTCCTGTGGCGATTGCTCCATGCACCATGCTGGCGTTACCGGTTGTTTCAGCGGCTTCTCCCGCGAAGAATAGCGTGTTGTCCACAGGCCGGGAAAGAGTCTCGCGGGCCGAAAGAGCATTTACGGGTACGTAGCTGTAAGCGCCCCGGAAGAACGGGTCCGCCTGCCAATCGTGGAAATGTACCGACCGCGGTTCGGGTATCTTCCGGTTAAGAATTCGTCCCAGCGAACTGAGAGCTTCCGCCACAATGGTTGAGTGATCGGCGCCGCGTAACTGATCGGCTGCGGAACCAGCTGTCCATGCGGTCAGAAGCGGCGAGATGACCGGATAGGTAGTCCACCAGGTGGAGAAAAGTTTCTCTTTCGAGATTAAGAATCCGACGCTTTGCAGTCGTTCGTCCGCCTCCCAGAAGGCTTCAGCAAACCGGAAGGTGATTCGATAGACCTGACCGAATTCGAGTGCGCGCGCCGCCTCCAGTACTTCCTTTGGCTCGGGATCGAATTGGATCGCACCGGCTTGCAGAACGCCTAACGGCACAGTGAGAATTAACTGCTTACAGCGAACCTCGCGATTTGCTTGATAGAACACGGTCACATCACCACGGCTCCATTGGACGCGTTCGACGATTGAGTTGAGTTGAACAACTGCTTGCCAGTGCGGGATGGACCGCAGCAAAAATGTGACAACGGAATCGTAGCCGTTTAAAATCCGGAATGTACGATCGCCGTCAATTTTCGCGGCTGCCTGGTTGTTCTGGCGCAAAGACGCAGCGCTAATTAACTCTTTGCGCGCGGCGTTGAACCCTTCAACATAAATACTCGCCCAGCGCCGCACTTCGGGCCGTTGATGCGATCTATGTAGAAAGTCCTCGAAACTCTCATCCGTTCGCTTGCGTGATCTCGCCAATTCGGAAAGCACCCGGTCGGCAATTTCACCTACTTCTTTTTTGTCAAGTAGCTTGCCGTGATGGATGTGGAGCGCTTTGGCGCTATGCTCGTATGCCGTGAGTCCGGCGTCTCGAATAATATCCCAGGTCTCAGTGGGAAGCCCATGAACAAACTCCGCTCCGAGTTCGACTGGCAGCGGAGCTAAGGAATCGTGAATCGTACGAATACGCCCACCTACATGCGCCAAGGCCTCCAGGCACCGTACACGCTTGCCGGCGCTGACGAGCGCGCCAGTAGCCGCCAAACCCGCTACACCCGCGCCAATAATGACCACATCACAATCCATTTGTTTCACGGCTTATTCCTGCTCTTCGGTTGAAAATGGATCGGAAACCGCAAAGGGAACATCCTCTCGCTGCAAGAGATCAACTCTCCAATTTTCCTGGCTGGCCTGATCGGAGATCCATGCGGGGAGGCTCATTAAAAAGTAACTACTCAGCGCGCACGCTTGCGGTTCATACAGTTGCCGCAGTTTGGCGAGTTTGGCTTCGGAGAACAAGCGCGCATCGAAGAGTGGTTGTTTTGAGCCGAGAATTTGCGCAAGTTTGGCATGATCTATCATGGCTCGCTGTTGGCTACGATTCACGTCTTTCTCCAAGCCAAAGATCACCACCGTGTCCAAGAGCGCATGTCTTCCTATGGCGAAAGTGAGGCTAGCCTGACGGCTTAGGTTTTCTTGCGTGCATAGGCTGACCACCGCGGCGCAATCCATCATCGCGACTAAAGCCGTCAACCACGATTGATTTGCGTGTTGAGAGCGGAAATAGGCGAGCATCGGAAAGGACACATGGGTTTCAAGCAATTGCGCCGCCCATTCCTCCCAGAGCGCCAGTTCACGTTCAAAGCTGTCCGGACCGCTGGGACAGGACTGCAAAAGCGCACTAGCGGAAGGCGGCGAGCCACCGCGCGTATCGAGTAGCGAAATACGCAATTCCCGTTGTGAGAACGATTGATAGAGCACCGGCAAATATCCGACGACGAGGCCCAGAAATCCAAGGCCAAGGCTGCCTTCTATAACGGCGATTAGTTTTCCGGCGGGCTGCTTTGGATCTCCCGTGCCCAAAGTAAAGAGGGTGGTTGCGCTGTTATAAAAGTAAGTGCCCAGGGTTCCGGTGCTGACTGCCCATCGCAACAGACCAAAGGCAACCACTAAGGCGACGGCCCAGAGTCCGAACAACAAGAGAAGCGACAACGGGCCGTAAACGCTGAGAAATCCTTCGCGGGCGCGCGATGACTGAATGCGGCGGCTGACAGCGGCAAACGGGTCCCAGGTGAGCCAATAAAACAAGCGAGCACTCCGGAACATATGCCGCGTGCGCCGCGCCAGCACAACCGTATCGAACGCATCGACAAGCACGAGCGCCAGAACGCAGCATCCGCAAATGGCCGCCAGAACCCGCATGCCTTCGGGACGCCTTAAAACGTGCCCGCGCCAGCTTCGGCGACCGCCTGATCTTGCTTGCCCATGCCCCCGCTCACGCCAATAGCTCCAACCACTACTCCGCCTCGTTTCAAAGGTATGCCTCCAGCGAAGATCATGACGCGTCCATGATTGGAGGCGTGAATGCCAAAAAATTGATCGCCTGACTGGCTTAGTTCGGCCAGAGCTCTGGGCGATGGATGCCGCGAATAGGTCCATTTGCGGGGCGCGCCGGGCTTTGTTAGATCAAGGGCATAAAGCAGGTTGGGCCAGGGAGTAATTACATACATGGTGTTGTTGACAACCAGTGGCGCTGCTTCATGCCCGCGCGTGAGGCCGGTTGAAAACTGCCACGCCAGTTTTAGATTTTTGACATTGCCCGTGTTGATTTCCGAGAGCGTGCTGTAGCGCGTGCTCGCGAAATCCTTAGCTGGCATAGTCCACTGCCCGTCATCGGGCTGGTTTTGGATTTGCGAGTGTATTGGCGAAACCGCCAATAAGGCCGTAGCCGCGAAGGCGAAGTAAAGCTTACTCACGAGATTTCGGCTGTTAGAGGAAAAGCGGCGATCATTTGTTTCATGCAGCCAATACTTATAAAAAATGCGGGCGTTTAGTCGCCCGCATTTTTGTCTTTATCAACTTTGATGCGTTTCGATAACATCTCCTTCGCTCTTTCAAGAGTCGCCCTGCGCTCATCTGGCAATCCGTGGCCTGCCCGGTTGATGAAATAGGTCAGCATCCGTAACCCGGATGCCGGACCTTTGGGAGAGACTTTCTTTGACGCCAGAGTCCGCGCGATGGTGGAGGCGCCTTTGTTGAATAATCCCTCCGGCGGATGTGTTGAATCCGTGTTTACCGAAGCCACCCACTTATGTTTAGAGCCGCGCGGCCGCGAGGCGCGCGCGGCCTTCTTAGCCTTTGTTGACACAATCGGCCCCCAGCGCTACAGCCTTTGGGCCGCGGCTTCTGCTGCCGCACAGGCGGGATGCCCGCAACCGCAGTCAATATCGAGAGTCTTGGCCTTACCTTCGCAATAGGTGCTGCAATAGTCCGAGCCCTCTCTTGCCTGGCATTGACAAGAAGCGTGGGCGCATTTTTTTTCTTGAGCCATTAGTATGACCTCCGCCAAGTGTGACGCGGCATAGTGTGAAATGCTACACGCGGAGTGTTGTCTAAGAAGCGATAGGTCTGATATATGCCTACAGAAAATGAAAAGTCACATGAGTGGAATCGACGGGAAATTCTCGGCGTCGGCTTGCCGCTTGGGACGGCTTTAGCGCTTGTGGACTCGACGGCATTAGGAGCGGGAGGGAATATGCAATACCGGACACTCGGATCGACCGGACAGAAGGTTTCCTGTGTTGGATTGGGAGGCTCGCATATCGGCAAGCCAGCGGTGAGCGAGGATGCGGCTATCCGCCTGATCCGGTCTGCGCTGGACCGTGGCTTGACCTTTCTCGATAACTCCTGGGACTACAACGACGGACAAAGCGAGCTTCGAATGGGCAAGGCGCTGCGCGACGGCTATCGGCAGAAGGCCTTTCTCATGACCAAATTTGACGGGCGTACGAAAGAGGCGGCCGCCAAGCAAATCGACGAGTCGTTAAAACGGCTACAAACTGATCACGTCGATCTGCTGCAATTTCACGAAACGATCCGCTTTGACGACCCGGACCGCTTCTTTGCCGTGGGCGGCGCCATGGAAGCGTTGACGGAAGCACGAAAGGCCGGCAAGACGCGCTTCGTCGGCTTCACGGGTCACAAAGACCCGCACATCCATCTATATATGCTGGAAATGGCGCAAAAGCACAATTTTCGATTCGACACCGTGCAGATGCCGCTGAATGTGATGGATTACCATTTCCGCAGTTTCACGAAATTGGTGTTGCCCGAAGCGGTTCGGCTGAAGATGGGCATTCTTGGCATGAAGAGTATGGGAAGCGCCGTCATTTTAAAGAGCAAAACCGTTTCCGCAACCGAGTGCCTGCGTTATGCGCTCAATTTGCCCACATCGGTTGTGATCACTGGCATTGATAGCGAGAAGATATTGGACCAGGCAATTGAAGTGGCCGGGTCCTTTCGGTCGCTGACGTCCACGCAGCTGAGTGAAATTGTCAACAAGACCGTGAAGGCCGCCGCGGACGGGGAGTATGAGCTCTTCAAAACGTCCTCACACTTCGATAGCACCGCGCTGCACCCCGAGTGGCTGGGCTACGAGACGGAACAGGTGAAGCAACTTGGCAAGGCCTCGTAACCGGCTATACTGTACGAATCGACGAACGTATCTCCCCGAACATCTGAGATTGTTTCCAAGCCCTGAGTTGGGCTCGACGGCGACCCCGCGGTCAACGGTTTTGCCAGTGAATCGCAAAGTCTAGTAATTCTATAGAATTACTTGCAAGTGTGTGTCCTGGCCAGCTATTCTTGAGGAAGCACAGGTTATCGGGGCTCAATGTCTATTCCATTCCGCGTCTACTTTTTTCTCTTTGTAGTACATCTCGCCGCCGTCCTAGGTTGGTCAGCTCCTATCGGTTCCATTAAAGGGTACGTACGCGATCCTTCGGGCGCGCCAGTGCC
>DASXGT010000065.1:0-10485 GCA_036488895.1 Bryobacteraceae bacterium
CACCCTACCGCCCCATCTTTTATAATCTGGCCGACGAATCGGGTATTGCGGAACTGGCTGGCTTTTGGGATTTCGACTTTTCCGATTACTCGTTGGGCGCTATGCGCTCCTGGCTTCAGGTTCGCTACGGGACTCTGGCGAATCTGAATCAGCAATGGGGCAGCTCGTTTACGGATTGGAATGCTGTAACACCCGAGACGACGCGCGAAGCCATGAAACGGACAGATGGGAATTACTCTTCCTGGGCTGACCACAAGGAATGGATGGACATTTCGTTTGCCAATGCGCTGAAGATGGGCGCGGATGCCATTCATTCCGTTGATCCGCGGGCTTACGTCGGGATAGAGGGCGCGCAAATGCCTGGTTGGGGCGGCTACGACTACTACCGCCTTAGTTCGGTTGTGGGCGCGATGGAACCGTACGATATTGGCGATAACATCGAAATCATTCGATCCTTCCACCCCAGCCCAGTGTTTGTGACGACGGCTTTCGCCACTGGCCCATGGGAAAAACACCGGCTGTGGTTCGAACTGCTGCACGGCGCACGCGGACACATTATTTGGGATGAAAAGGGCGATGTCGTTCAGGCCGACGGCTCCGTCGGGCCGCGTGGTAAGGAAGTGTCGCCTTACTGGAACGAACTGAAGGACGGTATTGGCGCTCTACTCATCAATAGCGTGCGGCAATCCGGGCCAGTGGCGATTCACTATTCCCAGGCCAGTATGCGAACGGACTGGATGCTCGCCCAGCGTCCAAAAGGCGATGCGTGGGTGGACCGCATGTCGTGGACCGAACGCAAAGACAGTGATTTTCTAAGCCTGCGGGATTCCTACTGCCGGCTGATTGAAGACGAAGGGCTCCAATACAACTTTGTCGCCTACGGACAAGTGGAGCAGGGCGAGTTGCTGAAGGGCGGTTACCGCGTGCTCATTCTGCCCCGGTCCAGTGCGCTCTCACCGCTAGAAGCCAGCGCGATTACTGATTTTGTGCAGCAGGGCGGTGTCCTCGTCGTTGATGGCGACGCCGGCACTTATGACGAACACAGCCGCCGTCTGCCCCAGTCTTCTCTAGCCGGATTGCTGAACGGTCAAACGGGTCTAGGCAAGGTGATCCGGATGGATGCTTTGAATTATCATCAGCAACGTATTACAGGCAAAGGCGCTGAATTGCAGCAGGCCATGCGGGAGATCCTCGCCAATTGCGGTGTAAAGCCCCATTACGCCGTTCTGGACGCGAATGGCAATCCAGTGCCCGGGGTGGAAACCCACGAATTTCGAAACGAAGCCATTACCATCATTGGCTTGATTAGCAATCCGCCGGTGAATGTGGATGAACTGGGACCGCCTGAATTCAGAGCGAATCAGCCATTCGAAAAGCCACGGGCCGTTCGTTTAGTGCTGCCCACGGATCTCTATGCCTATGATGTGCGGCATGCGAAATCGCTAGGCAGAGTAAAGGAATTGCCGCTCACGGTAGACCCTTATGAGCCTCTCATCATCGCGTTCAGCCCTGTTCCGATTCCGGAATTACAGCTCTCCGCTCCGGCGAGGATTGCTCGGGGCCGGACCGGCCGCATCGGCCTTTCATTCGCCGCTAGCACTTCCGCCGGCACGCACGTATTCCACATTGACGTGGTGAATCCGGCGGGCGAACCGGTTACCTACTATTCCGGCAACGTTCTGGCGCCCGGCGGCTTGGCTGAAAAAATTCTACCCCTCGCGGCAGACGAGAAGTTGGGACGCTGGACGATAAACGTCAAGGATCTGCTCAGCGGGCAGCAGCGCTCCTCCAGCTTCGACGTCTTCTGAAACATCGGCGGCGGCCAGCACCTGCACTAGCCGGTTCATTTCGTTCACTAGCCGTTGCCGCAGGCGGAGGTCAACCTCCGCCACAACCAGAAT
This sequence comes from Bryobacteraceae bacterium, assembly GCA_036488895.1. Classification (GTDB taxonomy): domain Bacteria; phylum Acidobacteriota; class Terriglobia; order Bryobacterales; family Bryobacteraceae; genus Bog-105. Next base: position 1,902 of record DASXGT010000065.1, read on the forward strand.
GTTCGCCATCCCGATTCGGTCGCTATCCGGTTTTACGATGAGAGATTGGACATTGAAGCCTTTCGCCGTGATAATCCCAATTACCCGCATGAGGACCCCGGGTTTGTCTTCGACTAATAGCTGAATGGCCTGTTTCATGAATTTTCCTCAAGGAATACAAAAGGCCTCGGAGCCGGTTTAAAGACCGTCCGAGGCCTGAAAAGAATCGAATTTTTAAAATTGCGAGACGGTCAGGCGGGGCCGGCAATGATAATCGCCGTAAGAATTTCAATCGCCTGAATCAAGTGTGTCATTCGCTTTTTGGCTTGAAGCCTGTCCTCAGAGTACAGCAAGTACCCCGCCTCGGCAAGCTAATTCATGTAGGCGTTGCCAAACAAGAACTTTTCTGTCACCTGCAACTAAGCCTGCCGCATTCTCCGTTTTCGTTTGACAATCTCTTCACGATTCTGTTATTCTCACCCCATTCCAGGCCTTATCTAAGGGAGTGTGGGTTATGACCAGTTTCTTGCCATCTGTTAGAAAGTTCCTCTTAGCCGTTGTTTTGATGTCACTTCCGTTGGCGGCCCAAAGCGGGCTCGGAATCGTGACCGGCACGGTTCAGGATCCTTCCAAAGGGACCATCGCGAACGCCGGGATCACGCTGACGGAGAAGGCCACCGGCATTGTTCGCAAAGCCGAAACGAACAGCTCGGGCATTTATTATTTCGGGAGCATTCCGGTGGGGCCCTACAGCCTGGTTGTAGCGGCCCCTGGTTTTAAGGAGTGGCAGAGCGACTTTCAGCTTCAGGCTGGCCAAACCATTACCCTGGATGCAGCGGTATCCGTTGGCGACGTGCAGGCCAAGGTGGACGTCGACACCGCGGCTCCGCAGATTGCGACCGAAGGCTCGCAACTCAGCGACGTGAAGACGGCGCAGACCATTCATGACCTTCCATTAAATGGACGCCAAATCACTAATCTGTTCACCTTGACACCCGGCGTGGAAGGTGGCCAGAATACGCAGGGCGGCGCTGCGCCGCGCACGAACGGGATGATGGTGGGCTCCACGGAAATCCTGCTAGATGGTCTTTCGTCTGTCGATCGTTTTGGCGGTGGCATGACTCGCGTACAGCCGGGCCTGGACACGATCCAGGAGTACCGGATCGAGACTTCGGGTTCAGGCGCCGCGTTTGACCGGCCATCCACCATTGAGCTTGTTACCCGGAGCGGTACCAATCAATTTCATGGTGGCCTCTTTGAAACTTTGCGAGATAACTATGGCGGTCTGGTGGCGCGTGCGGTGCAGGATGGAAACACACCCGCAAAGCTCATCCGTAACGAGTTTGGCGGCTTCATCGGCGGACCCATCGTAAAGAACAAGGCATTCTTTTTCTACGATCAGGAGCTATTGCGGCAAAGTTCGCAAGTGTACAACCAAATCGCGGTTCCCACTGCCGCGATGTGGGGCGGCGATTTTAGCAATGCAGTGGATACAAGTGGCAACAAGATCAATATTTACAATCCATACAGCACCACTAGTTCCGGTGGCCGCGCGGTATTTGCCGGCAACCAGATTCCTACCAGTATGCTGAATTCGCAACTGACGAATGCTTTTAAGAGCGTGACTCCGTTGCCGAGCGGGCCAAATGCAGCCGCCAACCCCTGGACCTCAAACAACTATCAAGCGTATTATCCGCAGAGTACGAAAACCAACTCCATTACGGGACGTTTTGATGAAGTGTTTTCGGATAAAAACAACCTCTCCGTGCGCTACACGCAATCCAGTTCTAACTACCTCCAAACGGGCGGACACTACGGCTACCCTCCGCCGGGTGTTGCTGATGGACCGGGCACATCCGCTCAAAATGCCAAAGACTACAACATCACCGCCCACTATACGCATGTCTTCACCCCTTCTTTGCTAAATGATCTTCAATTGGGAGGGCATCGCTCTCCCAATCATCAAGGGACCGGCTCCGATAACGTCAATTGGGATTCTAAGTTAGGCCTGCCGAACCCATTTGGAGCCACGGGCTGGCCCACCGTATATACGGACGCGTACAATATGTTTTATGGCGGCGGCTGGGACAACGATAACGCCAAGGCACAAAATCTGACCCAGTATGAAATAGACGATAACGTCACGTTAGTAAAGGGCAAGCACACTTTCAAATTCGGCTTCAAAGGACGCCAGGAATTCAACAACGTCAAAGAGGTGCAGCAGGCTCAAGGTTCTGAAACGTTCGATAGTCCTTGGACAGGGTTGTACGACGCGTCGGCCCAGGCCATTACTCCTTTTACCGGTTCAGGGCTCGCCAGTTTGGAACTCGGGCTTCCCGGATATCTTTCCAACCAATACAATCGCGGTTACTTCTATTTCCGACAAAAAGAAGTGGGTTTCTTCGGCGAGGATAGTTGGAAGGTAACGCCGAAGCTGACGGTGAGTCTGGGGCTGCGCTGGGAATTCTGGACGCCCTACAAAGAACAACAAAACCGGCTTGTGAACATCGACCTCAATTCGTTGAGCCCCACATCTATGCAGGTGGTTCTGCCGGGAAATACAACGCTGAATCAGGTCCCTGGGCTTCCGGCGGGGGTGATTAATTCGTGGGCGGCGCGCGGATTGACGGCCGTATCCGCGAATTCCATTAACTTTCCGGGCACGCTTTTTCCAAATGTCTGGAATGATATTGCGCCGCATATCGGTGTTGCCTACCGGGTCGCCGATAAGTGGGTGATCCGAGGCGGCTATGGCACTTACTATTGGCCTATGCCGCTATCCCAAATACTGCAAAGCAGCCGCGTCAATCCGCCTCTCAACCTGCGTTATGAGAACAATGTGGACACGCAGCAGGGCAACAACGGCGTCTACGCGCTGACTTCAACTCCATTGGCGAGCGACATGATCGGCGCGGGCGGTACGGCTACTGTCAGCCCAGGCGGAGTAGCCTCTTCCGCGCAAGGCTTTCTGGCCGCCGATGTGAACCACTGGAACGACAACCGAATGCAGGAGTGGACCTTTACATTGGAGCATCAGCTTGCTTCCAATCTGGTCTTGAAGTTGGCCTACACGGGCAGCCACGGCAGCAACTTGCAACAGAACTGGGATGTGAATGCACCGGTCGCCAGGTATAACTATCAAGCGGCCAACGGTGTGTTCGCGCCGACGCAAGCTTACCTGACTCAACTGGATCCAAATTGGAGTCTAACCGGTGCGGATGGTGTCCTGCGGCACAACGGATATTCCAACAGCACTTCCTTCCAGGCGGTGCTTGAGAAGCGCTTCTCCCAAGGGCTTGCCTTCCAGTTCTTTTACGTCTACACACACTCCATGACCACCAACGATAGTGGCGGTTCCTCCTTTGGCGCCGCTGGTGGCATCAACGCGGTCTCGAGCGGTGGCGGCAGTCAAGGCGGCGGCACGTCCGGCTCCGTACCCGCCAACAGTGAGATACTCGGCAATCCCAACTTGACGGACAGCCAGCGTCTGCGGCTTCTCTACACGAATTCCAGCCAGGTGCCCCCGCAGCGGATCACTTTTTCGGGAAGCTATCAGTTACCGTTTGGCAAAGGCAAAAAGTTTCTAGGAAACAGCCGCCGTGCGCTGGATCTGGCGGTAGGCGGTTGGCAGGTCAATTTTATCGGCAGTTGGGATGGCGGCTTCTGGATGGGTAATGCGTCCACCGAGTATCAGTTCAAGAATCCGTCTCTCAACTCCAGCCAGCAAATGAATCTGAATATCTTCGGCGCAAATCAAAAGCTTTGGTTTGCCGGAGATTTTGATCCTACCCAAGCTACTAACGTGACTCTCGCGAACCTGGAACAACTTGTTCCGGTTGCCTGCAATGCCCGTAACATCCATCCGGTTTCAGTTGTGAATGGCGCGTGCGTCAATCAAGTTCCCCAGACCCTGGCAAATGGAACCCCGGTGCTGACGTCCATTACGGATACCGTCAGCTGGAATGCGCGTAACTACCTGCTTGGGCCCATGGCATTCAATATCGACGCCTCGTTGTTCAAGTACTTCCCCATCACAGAACGAATCAAGCTCCGCATGAGTGGTGATTTCTTCAACGTCTTGAACCACCCAAACCTGAACAACCCGGATGCAACTACCGGTCTCATCAACCTCAGTTCACAGCCGAATAGTCCGCGCATTATTCAGGTGGGAGCGAGACTGGAGTTTTGACCGGCGCTAGGATATGCTTTGCGCTTGACCGCCTTCCCTCTGTTGTGTCTGTTGGTCGCGCCGGTTTTGTGCCTCTTGCCAAACCGGCTGCAAGGCGCTCCGCCGCCGGTGGTGCGTCTTGACGATCAACTCTCCGCCGCGCAAATCAAAGCCTCGGCGGCTTCCACTACTGCCAACGCCGTGGACCCCATGGTCTGGCGGAATTTCTACACTGCGTCCAGCGTCACCTGGCAACCTATCCGCGGCCGGATCGGCGTGCGCAATGGCGATCTGATCGTCAATGGCGAAGGCTCGACTCCGGTCATCTTTTCTCCCAAAGAATCCGCTATCGACTGGAAGCTGTATCAAGCAGTTGAAATCCGTATGTCCGCTCAGACCGGCCACGAAATCAAAATCAAGATCGGCGGTTTCGAAGCCAAGAAGTCGCTTGGTCCCGCCGGCCAGTACAGCGTCTATCGCTTCGATATCAATGTGGACGTGCCGAAGGGCAGCCGTGTCTTGGGCATCATGCCAACCGACAGCCTTGACGATGCCGTTGCCATCCACTCTATTGAGCTCATCCCGAAACCTGCCAGCTTCGTCCACCCATTCGGGCAGGAATCCTTAGGAAAGAGCGACGAATACCGCCACGCGTTGTACGTTCATTCACCCTCCTCTCTTACATTCCCGATCCAGATTCCCGCGAATGGCCATTTGCATTTTGGTATGGGCACGGCGGCGAAAGACAGTCCCGTCAAATTCCGGGTTTCCGTGGAGGGCATGGCTACTGACCTCTTTTCTCGTACGGCCGGACAAGCCGATAAATGGAAGGATGCCGATGTCGATCTTTCGCGCTGGGGTGGACAAACGATTCGGTTGCAGCTTCGAACGGAATCCACTCGCGAGGGAGACGTGGCTCTTTGGACCAATCCGCTGGTGACCAGCGCCGCGAAAAAGTCCCGCCCGAACATCCTGATCTACACCATAGACACCGCGCGCGCTGACCATGCCAGCGTCTATGGTTACGCTCGCAACACTACTCCATTTTTGAAAAAGCTGGCGGCAACTGGCGTCGTGTTTGATGACTGCCAGGCACAAGCGACGTGGACGAAATCCTCCGTCGCCTCGCTGATGACCTCTTTGTACGCCTTTACCCACGGAATTGTTTCCGACCTCGACACAATACCGGCCGGAGCTACCACTTTGGCTACCCAACTGCGCGAAGCGGGATATGTCACGGCAAGCATCATCTCCACTCCTTACGCAGGCAAAGCCACGGGGCTGGAACGTGGTTTCGATACGCTGCTGGAATCCGCCGTGGTGCAGCGGCAAGTCAATACCAGGACGGACCGCTTTACTGATTCCGCCGCGTTGAATCGTACCGTGTTCCCCTGGCTCGAACAGCATCATGACGAACCGTTCTTCTTATATGCCCATGCCACAGATCCACACGCACCCTATGGACCGCCTCCACCCTTCGACGCGCTGTTCGCCAAGCCATCGGAAACCGCCGCCTATGACCGCGCCTATGCATCCCTACGAAGGGATCACCAGTACGGCGGCGGAGACGTCATCAGCCGGGAGATGTGCCGGAAAGCCGGTGTCGATCCGGATTCGTTTATTCGCCAGGCCATCGACCGGTACGACGGCGAGATCCGGCACAACGATCGCAGCCTGGAACTGCTGGTAGGCAAGCTGAAACAACTCGGCGTTTTGGATAACACGCTGATTATTGTTCTCTCCGACCATGGCGAAGAATTCTGGGACCATGGCTGGACCGCTCACGGACAATCTGTTTATCAGGAACTGACTCATGTCCTCTTGATGATGTGGAATCCCAGCCTTCTGCCGGCGCCGCGCAAGATTGACGAGCCCGTGCAATTGATCGACGTAATGCCCACCGTTCTGGATCTGCTTGGACTGAAGACCCCTCCCATTGTGGAAGGGCAAAGCCTCATGCCTTTAACGCGCGGTCAGAAGTTCGAGCGGCGCTCGCCGGTGGCGTCGACCCGTTTTGCCGTGGTTCAATCCGAGGGATTGATACCGGAGAATTCGACCGATAGTTTCGCGCTGCTGGATTCGCACTGGAAGTTCATCTACCGCAATAAAGCCGCGAAGGCTGGGATTAAGAAAGTAGAACTCTACGACCGGACAACCGACAGCGCGGAACAGCACGACGTCGCCGCCGGACATCCAAAGGAAGTAGAGGCGATGATTGGAACGTTGTCTCAATGGATCGATGCTCAAAACAAGATCCGGATCATGACCGGTCACCCCGGCACTACACAGTTAGACCGGAAGACGCTGGATCAACTGCGCAGTCTTGGCTATCTTGGGGGGACATCCCAATAGCGAGCTGCCACTTTGTTGCGGCTCTCGGTCTAGCCGGCTGTCTTCTGTTTACCGGCTGCGGCTCCCCAAAATCTGCGCGGGCCGTGCCCAGTGTCATCGTATTGGGCATCGATGGCATGGATCCGTCCTTCGTGGAAAAACACTGGGGTGCGCTTCCGAATCTTGCCAAGCTTCGCGATAGCGGCCATTTCAGCCGCCTTGCGACAACTAATCCTCCACAGAGCCCAGTGGCCTGGTCCACGTTCATTACCGGGCTCGATCCAGCCCAGCACGGCATCTTTGATTTTGTTCACCGCGATCCTAAAACACTCTTCCCCTTCTCCTCCATCTCGCGTACGGAGGAGCCGCGTTTCACTTTACCCATTGGACCGTACAGCTTGCCTATCTCCGGGTCGCATGTCGTCTCATTGCGTCACGGGACTCCTTTTTGGCAGCTTCTGTCGCAGCGAGGCATACCCGTCTCTGTCTTGCGAATGCCCACAAATTATCCCCCTTTGCAGGCCGGAAACGCGATCTCCGGGATGGGCACGCCGGATCTGAGCGGAACGTTGAATACCTTCAGCTTCTACACGGACGACATCATGGAGACATCCCGGCCCGTTCCTGGCGGCCTCGTCATTAAGGTGCGCCTGGAGGGTGGACATGCAGACCTCAAGTTGGAAGGACCGCCCAATTCGCTACGCCTGGATCATGCAACCGCCACGGTTCATTTGGCAGTTGATGTGGATCATGACCGTCCGGTGGCGCGCCTGCGGGTTGGGGACGAAATGATTGTCATTCAGGAGGGCGAGTGGTCAGATTGGTTGCCGGCGGATTTCGTCCTGCTACCCCATCTTTCTTCCGTCCGGGGCATCTTCCGCGTTTTTGCCAAACAGCTTCATCCAGGCTTCGAGCTATATGTCTCCCCCGTCAATATTGATCCCCTGGCTCCCGCGCTTCCTATTGCGGCGCCTCTGTCCTGGGGTGCAACGGTTGCCAGAGAGACGGGCCGTTTTTCTACCGTTGGCATTCCCGAAGATACGGCAGCGCTGCGCCAGCATGTTCTCACCCTTCCTCAATTCAGGGAGCAAACGCAACTCGTGTTCGACGAGGAACGAAACCTGCTTCGCTATTCGTTGAAACACTTCACCGGCGGATTCTTGTTCTTCTATTTCTCGTCCATCGACCAGAACGCGCATATACTTTGGGGTCGTCACGAACGGGAACTGCTGGAGGTGTACCGTAAGGTCGACGCGGCTATCGGCGAGGTCAGAAAGAAAGCGCCTCAAGCGGAGCTGATCGTCATGTCGGATCACGGGTTCACCGCATTTGATCGTGCGGTTCACTTAAATGCTTGGCTCAACCATCGCGGCTTTCTTTCTCTAAAAGAAGCGCCCAATAGCCAGACAAACTTAAGCGGCGTGGAATGGTCCCGCACTGAAGCCTATGCGATTGGATTAAATGGGCTCTATCTCAACCGAAAAGGCAGAGAACAGCACGGGGCCGTTTCTTCCGGTGTGCAGAGCCGCGCAATCATCGCGAATCTGCGCGAACAACTGCTCGCCTGGCGCGACCCGTTGAATAGCCGCGTGGTAGTTTCATCCGTCTCCGAGGTAAACGCCATGCCGGAAAATGCCGCCATCGCCCCTGATCTAATCGTTGGTTACAGCCCGGGGTACCGCGCGTCCTGGCAGACCGGCCTCGGCAATATTCCACCGGAGGAAATTGAAAATAACGAAGATGAATGGATTGCTGACCACTGCGTGGACCCCGCGGCTGTTCCTGGCGTTCTTTTTACCAGCCGTCACATGACATCCGCCCATCCGAAGCTCCAGGACGTGACGGCTTCCATCCTGGAGCTTTTTGGATCGGCGCCACCGGCATTATCAAGCGGGCGTAGTTTCTTTCAGTGAGACTCGCTGCCGGGAGCCCTGAACCAGCATTGTCCGTCGAACGTGTCGCCGTCTTTCCCCCACGTCCCAAACTTTGAGGCCATCTGCCCGCCATCGACCAGGAGCGTTGCTCCAGTGATGTACGATGCCAAGCCAGAAGCAAGGAACAGGATCGCTTGGGCAACCTCTTCCGGCTGCCCTCCGCGGCCCAACG
>DASXGT010000073.1:0-12502 GCA_036488895.1 Bryobacteraceae bacterium
CTCTTTGAATTTCAGCGCGAAGGTTGATCGCGACATGCCGGCGCGCTCCGCCAGCTTCTGTATCGTCCAGCCATGCGCCGGATCGTCGTGCATAGCGCTGATCGCCGTGCTCATCTGTTGATCCGCCAGGGCGAAGAGCCATCCAACGCCGCCTCTCAACCCTTCCGCCAGATGCAGCCGCAACGCCTGAACCAGCATCATGTAGGCGAGGTGTTGTGCCACCAGAAAGCCGCCCGGCTGCGGCTCGCGCAACTCCTGCATCATCCGCTCCAGAGACCAGCGCATTGCCGCCTTATCCGATTCTTTGCGGATATGCACGATGGGCGGCAGCACCCCCAACAGAACATCGGCATGACCCCCGGCTAAGAGGAAGTGGCCGCCGACCATAAAGCAATCCCCGCCGCCGTTGTACGTGCCGATGCGGCCATTCCCCGCCTTTGGGAAAATCGTGAGCGCGTCAATAGGCGTCAGGCTCAGGTCGGTGGCAAGCCGGAAAGGCCACCCACGCGGCAGCAGGAAGCAATCGCCCCCCTTTAAGTGCACCGCGTCGGGAACGCCCTCCACCGAAAGCCAGCACTCGCCGGAAACCTGGGCGTAGCATTTAATGCCTTCATGTCGGGGAAACCGGATGGACATCTCTCCACCCACATCAAAGCCGCCGGACGAATAACTGCGCGGTTTTAGCAGCGACAACACATCAGAAAGCGGATCCATCGGCCATCCCGGACGATCGCGAAGATAATACGGACTCTCTAGCTAGATCGTATTCCGCTCAATCATCATCTTGATAATAAACCGGGCCGCAACTGCGGTCCTAGTCATGAAACGAATTGAAGGAGAAATCATAATGCGTGTTTTTGTAACCGGTGCTACCGGCTTTATCGGTTCTGCCCTTGTTCCGGAATTAATCAACGCGGGCCATCAGGTGCTCGGTCTGGCTCGCTCAGACGCGGGCGCCAAATCTCTTACCGACGCTGGCGCTCAGGTGCATCGAGGTGACCTGGAAGACCTCGAAAGCTTGCGTAGTGGAGCAGCCATTTCGGATGCCGTGATTCACACCGCCTTCAACCACGACTTCTCAAAGTTCGCGGCTAACTGTGAGATGGACCGGCGCGCCATCGAGACTCTCGGCTCCGCGCTCGCTGGCTCTGACCGCCCCTTCATCGTCACCTCCGGGACAGGGCTCATCGCGCCAGGGCGCGTTGCGACCGAAGAAGACGATGTGCCCACTTCCGGCCCGAACTCGTTTCCCCGAGTTTCGGAGCAGACAGCAGCTTCGTGGGCGGCGCGTGGCGTACGGGCATCAGTGGTGCGCCTCCCGCAGGTCCATGATCGGGTCAAGCAAGGCCTCGTCAGCTACGCGATCGCTGTAGCTCGCGAAAAAGGTGTCTCGGCGTTTGTCGGCGACGGGCTCAACCGCTGGCCCGCGGCGCACGTGCTCGATGTTGCCCGTCTCTACAGGCTGGCGCTTGAGAAGGGTGACGCGGGAGCCCGGTATCACGCCGTCGACGAAGAGGGCGTCCCGCTCCGAGAGATCGCTGAGGTAATCGGCCGGGGCCTGAAAGTGCCGGTCGTCGCCATGTCCCGCGAGGAGGCAGCCCAGCATTTTGGCTTCCTCGGGTTCTTCGTGGGCGCCGACTGTCCAGCTTCAAGCGCGCAAACGCAGGAACGGCTGGGATGGCGCCCAACAGCGCAGCCTGGGCTAATTGAAGATCTGAACCACGCGACCGCCTTCGAAGCCTGAACGAAATGCCGGGGCGCCGCGCATCATTGGGATCACGGCCGCTCCCCGGCTACCCCTGCAACTCTTCCGGAAAACTAATCGCCTAACTCACAACTGCTTTTGTGGCGGTCGACGTTCTACCATCACAGCAAAATTGAGGGTAGAATGTCTTCAATGGAATAAATTCCAGACTCGGGAGTGTTGAAATGAACTGGCGCAGGCGGAAGGAAAGAGAAGACGATCTGGAGCGCGAGCTGCGTTCCGACCTCGAATTGGAAGCCGAAGAGCAGCGGGAGCGTGGTCTGCCGCCCGGCGAAGCCCAATACGCCGCCCGGCGCGCCCTCGGCAACACCACCATTTTGAAGGAGGAGGTGCGCGAAATGTGGGGATGGCATTCCATCGAACGGCTCGGTCAGGATCTTCGGTTTGCCGTGCGTGGGCTGCGCAGAAATCCCGGCATGACCACCGTTGCAATTGTCACGCTTGCCCTAGGCATCGGCGCCAATACTGCCATCTTCAGCATCGTCGACGCCGTCCTTCTTCGCCCACTGCCGTTCAAAGATCCCGGGCGCTTGGTGGATCTGACGGAATATAGCCCCGGCCGGGTCGATAGTGCCGGCGTGCCCTTTCCGGATTACCTGATTTGGAAGCAAGACATTTCGAAGAAAAATGCGGTGTTCGAGGAAACCGCCGCGTATTCTCTCATTCACGCGTCCAACGACATTGTTCTGGGCGGGTCATTCTCGGCGGAGCGGGCGCGATATTCAACCGTGACGAATAGCTTCTTCACTATGCTCGGCGTGCACCCCGCGCTTGGACATGGCTTCTCCGCGCGCGAGGAAACCCCCGGCGGCGCAAAAACCTTTCTCGCCAGCGATGCGCTTTGGCGGCGCGTCTTTGGCGGCGATCCACGCTCTATTGGCAAAACGTACTTGCTCGATGGAGAAAACTACACGCTTGCCGGGGTGATGCCGCCCGGTTTTGATTTCCCGAAAGGGTGTGGCGTATGGCTTCCCACCGGCACGCTCGGCGAGCGCGGGCTGCGTGACCGGGTTTCTCATCCGTTTCACGTGCTCGGAAGATTGCGGCCGGGAGTGAACCTCGCGCAAGCCGAGGCTCAAATCGAGAGCATTCAGGAGCTACTCGGGAAAGTTTATCCAAGCACCGATTCGGATTGGCGCGTTCACGCCCAGCCATTGCTCGACGAGGTGGTTGGAAACGTGCGCTCATCGCTTTTTGTTTTGCTGGGCGCCGTGGGCTTCATTCTGTTGATCGCGTGTACAAATGTGGTGAATCTCATGCTGGCGCGCGCGTCTGCCCGCCAGAAGGAATTCGCGACTCGTGCTGCTCTCGGCGCGGGGCGCGCCCGCCTGCTGTGTCAAAATCTGACGGAAGCATTCGTCATTGTTGCAGCCAGCGTTGGCCTTGCCCTGGCTCTTGCGAAATGGGGAATGGATCTGGTCATTTCACTCGTATCCATCCAACTGCCGCGCCTGGAATCGCTCCATTTGAGCGTGCCGGTATTTGTGTTCACGGCGGTGATAGCTGTATTGACCGCCATCCTGGTGGGGCTCGCGCCCGCGTTACAGGCTTCGCGGCGGGAGGCAGTTCCTGTTGGGCAGCGCAGCGGGACCGCTGATTCTCGAACCCAGCGTCTCCGCAATGCGCTCATCGTTTCCGAAGTGGCCCTGGCGCTACTGTTGCTCTGCGGCGCGGGGCTGATGCTGCGCAGCTTTCTGCGCTTAAATAGCGTGCGTCCAGGTTTTGAGGCGGAACATCTGCTGACGATGAAAATTGCTCTTCCGGGCGGCGCTTATCCGACGGCAGCGCAGACCTCCGCTTTTCTGGACCGTCTTCTCAAACAGTTGCAATCTCTCCCAGGTATGCGGGACACGGCAGCCACAACCATGTTGCCTCTGAGTGGGGAATCAGACTGGGGCAGTTTTCAGATCGTGGGCCGCCCGGCGCGGGACTGGGCGCATGCATCCGCGGCGGAGGGGCGATCCATCAGCGCGAATTATTTCCGGACGCTCGGTATTCCCTTACTCCGTGGACGCGCGTTCACCCCGGCGGATACCCAGACCAGGAACAAGGTAATCATCAACGAAGCGATGGCCAAGAAATTTTGGCCGGGACAAGATCCCATCGGCCAACACATCGTCAATGCAGATCGTTCCAATCCGCGCGAGATCGTTGGTATTGTCGCCGACGTGAAAAACGCCGGCCTGGACACGCAAAGCAAGCCTGGGATGTACACGCTCTATGCAGGCTGGTGGTACATGTATTTGGTGCTGCGTACGAACCAAGCGCCCGCTAGCGTGATTCCAGTGCTGCGCGCACAGGTCGCCGCTGTCGACAAAAATGTGCCGGTGTATCAAGTCGCAACCATGGACGAGTTGCTGAACACTTCCATTGCACCGCAGCGGTTCAACTTGTTTCTTCTGGCGCTTTTCGCCGCGCTTGCCCTGGTTCTCGCCGCAGTCGGCATTTACGGCGTCCTGGCTTTCAGCATGAGTCGGCGCTCGCATGAGATCGGCATACACCTGGCGCTGGGCGCGCGGCACTGGCAAGTACTGCGGTTGATTGTTTGGCAAGGCATGAAGCCCGTCCTGCTTGGCATCGTCATCGGCGTCGTCGCAGCCGGTGCGCTCACGCGCCTTATGTCGTCGCTGCTCTTTCAAGTCAGCTCAACCGATCCAGCCACATTTGCCGCCGTAGCCGTTTTGCTTGCTTTTATTGCCTCGCTCGCTTGTTATATTCCGGCTCGTCAGGCCCTGCGCGTCGACCCCATGACTGCCTTGCGCCACGAATAACCCCGTTTATCCCTGCAGCTCTTCCCGAATCTCCGCCGCCGCCTTGCGCGCTTCATCAATCGCACCAATCGGAAAACTAATCGCCCCCACCTTGGCATGCCCGCCGCCCCCATACCGCTCGCAAATCGTGGCCAAGTTGTATTTCAGCGGAGCCGGAGCCCAAGGATTCGAACCCACCGACACCTTGGTGCGAAAGCTGGAAGTCGATACGGATACCGTATACGTGGAATCCGGAAACAAATAATACGGAATGAATTTGTTGTATCCCTCAATCCCGTACTTCACCAAATCAAAGAAAATCACTCCGCCTTTACAGGAGCCTTCTTTACGGATCACGTCAATATTCCGCAAATGATTTTCGTGCAGCCGCGCGTATTCGGACTGAATCTCTGGGTCCGCAATGATTTCCGCCAGGCTTCGTTCCTGCATCAACCGGATGCTCTTCTTCACCAGCCCCGATCCCTGGCTGCCCTCGATCACTAGGGTCAGTTTCATCGCCGGCGCATGCATTTCCACCGCCGACTGTGCGTTTTCATACAGCGCGCCATCGACAATATCGGCCCAGGTCACCAAATCATCCAAATCGGCCGCTTGGAACCCGTACCGCTCTTTCACTACCGTCGCAATAAATTTCGTGCACGACCGGTAATTCGGGTCAAAAAGCTTCTTGCCGCTGGTATCCCGCCGGAAATGCTCGGCATCCTCGGCGCTTAAAAACGCGCTCTGGTGATGGTCGAACCACCACGTCAAATTGGGATGAGTCGCGTACTTGAAATCGACTATGACGTTGGCGTCCCCATCGAACAGGCTGTCCTCAAACAGTTGATCGGCGCGGTGCGCAAGCCCCGTATACGCGAAATCGGCCATGGGATAGTCATGCGCGCGCAGAAACCGCGTGATATAGGCCGCCGAGGCTGCGCCGTCGAAACAGTGGTCATGATAGAGGACTCGCACCTTCATTAAAAAGATCGCTCTCCGAAAACCTTTTAGATTGCCTGACTGGGCGGGGAAAAGCAAGCGATAAGCAATAATAATTAATAAGCGATAAGGAACTCTCTAGATGCAGGTGCGCTGAATCGCGGCCCGGCCTCGCGCCGTTCTCCTCGCCTCGTACGCGATGGCGCGATTTCCCAGTTGTGTCTTTTGATCCCGGAACAGTATCGTAGAATTTACGCCTATTTCCGTTTACGTCGCGAACAGGAGCCAAATCCGAGCAATGCTCAAAAATAAAGAAGAACGCCAGAACGACCTCGATCCTCAGGAAACCGCCGAATGGCTCGAAGCGCTGGAGCAAATTGTCGATGAGTCCGGACCTGGACGCGCCGCCTATCTGCTGGAGACGCTGCTCAACCATGCGGCCGCCGCCGGCGTGTCCGTTGCATCCAAGATCAACACGCCGTATCTGAATACCATTCCCGCGCACGAAGAAGCGCCTTATCCCGGTGACCGGGCGCTCGAGCGCCGCATTAAAAGCATCATTCGCTGGAATGCCGCGGCCATGGTGGTGCGCGCCAATAAATACGATCCCAACATTGGCGGCCACGTCTCCACTTTTGCCTCGCTGGCCACCATCAGCGAAGTGGCCTTCAACCATTTCTTCCGCGGCAGCTACGGCGATCAAGCGGGCGATTTTGTTTATTATCAGGGCCACGCTTCCCCCGGCGTTTATGCGCGCGCTTTTCTCGAAGGCCGCTTGAGTGAAGACCATCTAATCAACTTCCGGCATGAATTGCGCGATAAGCCGGGCCTTTCGTCCTACCCGCATCCCTGGTTGATGCCCGATTTTTGGCAGTTCCCCACGGTTTCCATGGGTCTTGGGCCCATCAATTCCATCTACAACGCGCGTTTCCTCCGCTATCTCGAAAATCGCGGGTTGCTCGCCAAGAGTGATCGTAGGGTCTACGCGTTCCTCGGCGACGGCGAAATGGATGAGCCCGAATCCACCGGCGCTCTGCACATCGCTTCGCGTGAAAAACTCGATAACCTCTGCTTCGTCATCAATTGCAATCTGCAGCGGCTCGACGGTCCCGTGCGCGGCAATGCCAGCATCATTCGCGAACTGGAAGGCATCTTCCGCGGCTCCGGCTGGAACGTCATTAAGGTGCTCTGGGGCAGCGACTGGGACGAGTTATTTGCGCGCGATGACAAAGGTTTCCTGCTTAAGCGCATGGAAGAGTGCGTCGACGGCGAATACCAAAACTTCAAAGCACGCGGCGGCGCCTATGTCCGCAAGGAATTTTTCGGCAAGTATCCCGAACTGCTCGCCATGGTCGAAGACAAGACCGATGAGCAGCTTGGCGCGCTGCGCCGCGGCGGTCATGATCCTGTCAAGGTCTACAACGCCTTTAAGCGCGCGGCCGAGCATAAAGGCCAGCCCACCGTGATCCTCATGCACACCGTCAAGGGCTATGGGCTGGGTGAAGCGGGCGAAGGCAAGAATATCGCGCACAACCAGAAAAAACTAAACGAAGAAGAGCTCTTCTATCTGGCGAACCGCTTCAACTTGCCGCTTTCCAAGGAAGAGGTGCATAACATCTCGTTCATGAAGCCGGCTGCGGATAGCCCCGAGGTGAAATATCTTAAGGAGCGCCGCGAATCCCTGGGCGGCTACCTCCCCGCGCGTTCTCCCAAGAAAATTTCCATCAAAGCGCCTCCGCTTGAAATTTTCAACGAATCCCTGGCCGGTTCACGCGGCCGCGAAGCCTCCACCACCACGGCGTTTGTCTCCGTGCTCAAAGCGGTGCTTAAGCAGCCCGAAATCGGCAAATACGTCGTGCCCATCATTCCCGACGAAGCCCGCACCTTCGGCATGGAATCCATGTTCCGCGAGCGTGGCATCTACGCCGCCGGCGGTCAGCTCTACAAGCCCGTCGATAGCGACGTACTCATGTATTACAAGGAATCCCAACAGGGCCAGATTCTCGAAGAAGGCATTACCGAGGCGGGCAGCATGGCGTCTTTCATCGCCGCTGGCACCGCCTACGCGAACGTTGGCATTCCCACCATCCCGTTCTTTATTTATTACTCCATGTTTGGCTTTCAGCGCATCGGCGACTTGGCCTGGGCGCATGGCGATTCGCGCGGACGCGGCTTCCTCATCGGCGGCACCTCCGGCCGCACCACGCTTCCGGGCGAAGGCTTGCAGCATGACGATGGTCACAGCCACGTGCTCTCCAGCGTCATTCCCAACTGCAAAAGCTACGATCCAGCCTATGCCTACGAAATCGCTGTCATCGTGCAGGACGGTATTCGCCGCATGTATGAAAACGACGAGGATCATTTCTACTACCTCACCGTCTGCAATGAAAATTACGTGCAGCCGCCCATACCCACCGGCCCGAATGTGATCGAAGGTATTTTGCGCGGCATGTATCTCTTCCAGGCCGCGCAGACCGGCCCCGCTCAGGTCACTTTATTAGGCAGCGGCGCCATCCTGAACGAAGCCATCAAAGCGCAAAAGCTGCTGGCCGATAACTACGGCATCGCCGCTGACGTCTGGAGCGTCACCAGCTACAACGAGCTGCGCCGTGATGCGCTCATGGTCGATCGCTGGAACCGTCTTCACCCAATGGAAGAACCGCGCACGTCGCACGTGGCGGAAGCTATCGGCGGGCTCGACATGCCCGTCGTCGCCGCCTCCGATTACCTCAAAATCGTGGCCGATCAAATCTCGCCGTGGCTGCCTGGCCGCCTGACCGCGCTCGGCACCGACGGTTTCGGACGCAGCGAAAATCGCGAACACCTCCGCCGCTTCTTCGAAGTGGACGCCGCCAGCATCGCCGCCGCCGCGCTTTCCCGCTTAGCTGCCTGGAAGCGCTACGACCCAGCCAAGGCCCAGCAAGCCATCCTCGACCTGGGTCTCAACCCCGGCGGCATCGACCCTTCACTCGCCTAGATTTGCGTGGGGCGGACGGTCCATTGGGCCGTCCGCCCTTCTTCCGTCAGACTGCTATACTGCCACAGGATACGTTCATTCCCTTACAAAAAATGCGAAGAAAAGTAACAGTGATTGGCGCGGGCAACGTAGGCGCCAACACGGCGCAAAAGATCGCCGCAAAAGAGCTTGCCGATGTAGTTTTAGTGGATGTCGTTGATGGCGTCCCGCAGGGCAAGGGCCTCGATATGTTGGAATCCGCGCCGGTCGAAGGCTATGACGTGAGCATTACCGGAACCAACGGCTACGAAGAAACCGCCGGCTCCGACATTGTTGTCATCACCGCCGGGTTCCCCCGTAAGCCGGGCATGAGCCGTGACGATTTGCTGCTCAAAAATTACGAGGTGGTCAAGACCGCTACCGAACAGGCAGTCAAGTATTCACCCAACGCCATTCTCATTCTGGTCACCAATCCTCTCGATGCGATGTGTTGGACCGCGTTGAAGGTCTCCGGCTTCCCGCGCGAGCGCGTCATCGGCATGGCCGGCGTCCTCGACACCGCCCGTTTCCGTACCTTCATCGCGGAAGAACTGAATGTCTCGTTTGAAAACGTCACCGCCCTCGTGCTCGGCGGCCACGGCGACACGATGGTTCCTTTGGTCCGCTGCACCAGTGTAAGCGGCATCCCGCTCACCGAATTGGCTGATCAGGCTACCATTGACCGCATGGTCCAGCGCACCCGTGACGGCGGCATTGAGATCGTCAAGTACCTCAAAACCGGCAGCGCCTACTACGCCCCCGCCGCCTCCACCGTCGAAATGGTCGAATCGATTCTCAAGGACAAGAAGAAAGTTCTGCCTTGCGCCGTTTATCTCGATGGCGAGTACGGCTTCAAAGGCCTCTTCGTGGGCGTTCCCGTGAAGCTTGGCAAGAACGGCATTGAAAAGATCTACGAGATCACTCTTGACGACTCCGAAAAGGCCGCTTTGAAGAAGAGCGCCGACGCTGTCCAGGAACTTGTTTCTGTTCTGCAACAAAATGTGCAGTAACGCATCTGAAAAACGTAGCGTTACGCTCGTAGATCCGCTAACCTGACCAGCATGGCTCGCGTCACATCCGTCAACGGATTTCATTCCCCGAATGGTGTACCCGCAACAAACGGTATACCGGCAAAGAAAAAAACGCCCGGCGTTCCTGAAGTCACAGCTTCTGGAATCGATGACCGGTACACCTGTTTTAAAATTCAACGGAAAACTTCCAAGATTCACCGTTGGGGAATCTATGCCCGAGAGTTCATTCCCGCCCGCCGCAAAGTAATCGAGTACATGGGCGAAAAGATCGGCCGCCGCGAGACCAAACGCCGCGCCGAGGCCAGCGATTTGATCTACCTCTTTACGCTTGATGCCTATTGGACGCTCGACGGCTCCGTCGGCGGCTCTGGCGCTCAATACATCAACCATTCCTGCGAACCGAACCTGGTGGCCCGCATCGTCAAAGGCCATATCCTTTATATGAGCTTGCGCGACATCAAGCCCGGCGAAGAGCTCACCGTGGACTACCACTTCGACAAAAAAGTCGAGCGCGTCGTCTGCCGCTGCGGAACGCCCAGCTGCCGCGGCACCATCAATCTCACGAAATAGCGCGTTTTTCTGTAAGAAATCCCACATTAACTCCTATAATCCGAGGAGTATTCCGTCCATTTCACTTCAGAAAGAGAGTATTCCCGGCGGGGGTGCACTCAAGTGAAGACAAACTGCTGCCGATAAGGAACCTAGGCAGATTATGGACCAGGATCTAAGTACGAATAAGAAGATCGTTTCGATCTGCGAGACCCAACCGCTCACTGTTCACGGCCTGGAGCACATGCTCAAGTCCACTGAAGACTTGGCGTTTGGCTCTGCGCATGCGTCACCCGCTGAGTGGATGCTCAGCGCCGGTGCGGAAAAGACCGATGTATTGATTATCGACAAGGGGCTCGGCGCTAAGACTGTGCTGGACGCTCTCTCCCAACTTCCGGCCGAACACGGACCGAATCGCTCGACCGTGCCCGCAGTGGTGGTCTGGGGAATGTCGATAACCGAAGCGGAGGCGCTACGCTTCCTGCAGTCGGGAGCAAAAGGGATCATCCGCAAGTCCGCGGATATCGCTACGGTGCTGGCATGTTTGCGGGCCGTTTCGCTCGGGCGTAGCTGGATGCAGGATTCGGTCTTTCGCGAATCGTCCTCTGTTGATGCGCAGCTTCGCACCGACCTCACTCCGCGTGAACACCAGGTGATGGAGTTGGTTGAGCAGGGCTTCAAAAACCGTGAGATTGCCCAGGAACTCGGCATTCGGCCCGGAACCGTCAAAATCCATCTCAAGCATATTTTTGAAAAAACCGGAGTCCACGGCCGCCACGGCCTTGCCCTGAACGGTTTGCGGCAAAAAGGTGTCATTTCGCTACTGGCATCCTAGGTTCTTGACAAAGGGCGAATAAACGGCGAATATAGGCACGAGGGAGGAACCTCCTCGTGCTCCAGCAGATTAGCTACGAATCGCCTGCCAAGTTGGTGGGAATCGCCCGGATGGCTGCTCAAGGCAGCCTTCTCACCGAAAAGAGCCGCGTCGAATACCGCACGTTACCTACGCGCAAATGGCTGAACCGCTGCCATTCTGACCGCGTCCCCTTTCACTGGACTATCAATCCCTATCGCGGCTGCGAATACGGTTGCAAGTATTGCTACGCGCGCTTCACCCATGAATTCCTGGAACGCCGCGATCCCGCCGCCTTCGAAACCGAAATCTACGCTAAAGATTGGGATACTCTTGCCTTCCAGGAAGAACTGAAAGCGGTAAAGCCGGGACACGTCATCGGCCTGGGAACGGCTACCGACCCATACCAGCCCGCCGAGCGCAAGTTTGGCCGCACCCAACAAGTGCTGGAAGCATTAACCGCGCTGCGTGGAGCCTCCCTTTATGTCACTACCAAATCTGACTTGGTAAGCCGCGACACCGCCCTCTTCGCCGCCATCGCCAAACATAATGATGTCCGCATTACCGTCAGCGTAACCACTACGAATCGCAACCTGGCCCGGCTCATCGAACCCTACGCGCCACGCCCCGATCTCCGTTTGAAAGCCGTAGCGGCGCTGGCTCAGGCCGGAGTCGCCGTGGGTGTCATCGCCAGTCCCATACTGCCGCTGATCACTGATTCAGAAAAAAGCCTAACTGCCGTGGCCGAATCTGCCAAAGCTGCCGGGGCCCGTTCGTTTGGCGGAAATCTGGTATTTCTTCAACCAGCCGCGCAGCGGGTTTTCTTTCCTTTCCTGGCCGAAAAATTTCCGCGCCATTTGGCCCGTTATGAAAAAAACTTCCAAGCCGGAGCGTATCTTAAAGGCGCATACCCCCAGCGCATCGGCGCACTTCTCACGGACATCCGCAGCCGCGTAGGCATCGGCGCCCGTGATTTTTCGCCTGCGGTGGATCCGGATGGCGCCAGCCCGCAATTACTTTTGTTCTGATATGTTCGTTATTTCTAATGAACATTTCATTAACTGGTAAATCGGCTTTGGTCACCGGAGCGGGGCGGGGAATCGGCTTCGCCATCGCAGAAATGCTCGCCGCTTCCGGCGCTTCCGTGCTATTAACTGATGTCGATGACGCCGCGCTGCAATCCGCCGCGCGTACTCTGCAAAGCACCGGAGCCAAGGTCTCGTCCATCGCCGGTGACATCACCTCCCCGGGTTTCGCCGACGCCGTCGTCCAAAAAATGATCCAGGATCACGGCGCGGTCGATATCCTCGTCAACAACGCCGGCTACACCTGGGATAACGTCATTCAAAAAACGACCGACGAACAGTTCCAGGCCATGCTCGACATTCACGTGGTCGCGCCCTTTCGCCTCCTGCGCGCGGCCTCGTCTTGGATACGCGATACCGCCAAGAAAGAAAAAGAAACTGGAGCGCCGGCGGTCCGCAAAGTGGTGAATATCACTTCCATCTCGGGTCTCGACGGCAACGCCGGACAAGCGGGCTACTCGTCCGGAAAAGCCGCCATCGTGGGCCTCACCAAGACTATGTGCAAAGAGTGGGGCCGCTACAACGTAACCGTAAA
>DASXGT010000080.1:0-17702 GCA_036488895.1 Bryobacteraceae bacterium
ATGCGTCTCACGCGGCACGGCCATTTCCTGCATCACCATGACGGTAGGCGCCTCGCGGCGCAAGGCGAACAGATCACCGCGTAGCTTTTGCAAATCGGCGGACTCCCTGGCGAAGCCGGCATCGCTCGCCCGCAGGGCCGCTTGCCTCAGCCAATCTGTTTCCGTAGGTGTCCGGTGCTCGCGTTCCACTCCTTGCGCATAGGGCAAAGCGCGGCTTTCAAACAAACTACTGATCTCCGCATTGCTCAACGCGCGGTTCCAGACGGTAATGTCATCCATCAGACCCGCGTACCTGGCCCCTTTCGCGCTGTTCTCCCAGCCGATCCGGAACGTGGTGGGCGTGGGCTTGTCCTCGTTGGCAAATGGTAGCGGCAAATCGTCGTTCAGAACCTGGGTTGCTACTTCGCGCCCGTCCGCGAATATCCGCACTGATGAAACATCTACGCGCATCGCATCCTTACCCGCGCCCGCGTAGACCAGCGTCAGACGCCGCCACTCCCCAGGCTTGAGATGCGCCCCTTCCGACCGCACCCGAAGCGAGTAGTTGGGGAAGCGCTGGCTGAAGCGAAATTCCAGTTCGCCGCCGTTAAGGCGCAGTTCGATGCCGCTGCCGAAAGTAGCTGCGGCCGTATTTTGGGAATAATCGATGGCCGAAAGAAGCGCCGCATCGGTATCAGCTGCCGCGGGCTTCACCCACAGGCTGAACGTCAATGGACCGTGCTTCGATACCTGCACCTTATCCGTAGTTTCCGGCTTTGGCTCGACACCGCCGGGCGCGCAGGCATGGTGAGATGGACCAGCGTCAGCGTCATTACTAGCGGGACAAGGAATCGCCAGAACTTTTTCGCCTGGATTGCCTGGGTCAACAGCGAGCCGGGCAACGGTATTTTCCTTTCCCTTCCAGATTTTTTCGCGCTCGTCAACGCGCTGGGAGAGCTTGACGATGGCCGCCTCCAACACCTGCATCTGTTTCTGCTGTTCCGTGGTGGGAGCGGGAATGATGGGAACGGCATTCGCTACGCGGCCATCTTCCCCGAGTTCGGGAACATTGTTGAAGAAGGCGTAAAAGCGGTAATGATCGCGCTGGCTGATGGGATCAAATTTGTGATTGTGGCAATGGGCGCATTCGAGCGTGAGCCCCAGCCAAGCCATACCAAGCGTCCGCACGCGGTCTGTCACATACTGCGAGCGGTACTCCTCTTCGATAATTCCGCCCTCGGAGTTGATCACGTTATTTCGCTGGAACCCGGTTGCAATCCGCTGATCGAGCGTCGGATTCGGGAGCAGGTCGCCGGCCAATTGTTCAGTGATGAAACGGTCATATGGCATGTTGGCGTTGAAGCTTTGAATCACCCAATCGCGCCACCGCCACATCGAACGCGCCGCATCGTTGTTGTAGCCGTGCGTATCGGCGTAACGCGCCACATCCAGCCAGTCCATCGTCATGCGCTCGCCGTAAGCGCCCGAAGCCAGCAGGCGATCTACCGCGGCTACATAAGCCGCTTCACCCCGCGCTTTTACTTGCTTTGAGAAACCGTCCAATTCGGCAGGCGCGGGAGGCAGGCCGGTAAGGTCAAGCGAAACGCGCCGCAGCCAAGCGGCGGGCGTTGCCTCCTGGCTGGGCCGAAGGCCTTCCGCGCGAAGACGCCGGAGAACAAACCCGTCAATCGGCTGGCGGACCCATGGGTCTCCCATTTCGGGAACAGCCGGCCGGACCGGCGGCACGAACGCCCAGTGTTTCGTGTAATGACCGCCCTCTTCGATCCAACGTTTGAGGATGGCGATCTGTTCAGGTGCAAGAGTCTTGTTTGCGAACACCGGTGGCATGCGCCGGGACTTCTCAGCCGTGATGCGCTGATACATGAGGCTTGCTTCCGGCTTGCCTGGAACCAGCGCAGCGTGACCTTTCCGGTCTGCAGTGGCGCCTTCAAACGAATCGAGATGCAGTCCGGCCATGCGCTTGGTATCGTCTTGGCCATGACACTGAAAACAGTTTTCTGAAAGAATCGGCCGCACGTCGCGGTCGTAGTTTAGAGCTGCTTTCGGCGCCTGGGCAAGCCCCGAAATTTGCAATGTCAATCCAACGTAGATCAACTTGGCAAGCCACCGCCAGAATTTCATGTCTGTGACTATACTATTCTTTTTTTTACGTCCCGGCTGGGGTAAGGCTCACAGGCTGCGCTTCTTGTCACTTAACGCGTAACTACCAATTGGGCCTTTCATCCCAGCATTAATACTCAACACCACTAAGATATGGTGTTGGTACTTTTCTACTGACTTATTCACAAAAACAATATGTCGGTTTTGTAAACATCTACCCCTATGGGTTATAGTAGTCCGCTATAGCCATCAAAATTCCAAATGCACACGTTTGTTTTGTTCACGCTAATTTGATTTAAATTGGGCCAGCTAGAAACGAGGGAAACCGATGACATCGCCCGGCGCGAGCATTACAGGTTCCTACAATCAAGAGTTAGTTACGTTATCGATATTGATTGCAATGGCGGCATCCTACGCTGCAATCGATCTAGCGAGTAGAGTGACGGCCGCGCGCGGCGCCGCGCGCCGTATGTGGCTGGCGGGCGGCGCCACGGCCATGGGTATTGGGATTTGGTCCATGCATTACATCGGAATGCTGGCCTTCCGTCTGCCTGTTTTAGTTCGCTACGACTGGCCGGCAGTGGCGGCTTCGCTCGCGGCCGCTGTCTTTGCGTCCGTGGTAGCGCTGTTTGTAATCAGCAATAAGAATACCGGCTGGCCCCAGATTCTAGCCGCCAGTCCGTTCATGGGCGCGGGAGTGGCGGGCATGCATTACATTGGCATGTGCGCCGGTAAGATGACTACGCTGTGCCATTATTCACCGGCTCGAATCTTCTTATCGGTGCTGCTGGCGATATCAATTTCATTCGTCGCGCTGTCACTCACATTCCGCTTGCGGGGAACCCAGCAAGCCTTCAGTTGGCAAAAAGGGCTGAGCGCTGTCGCGATGGGGGCAGGCATTCCAGTCATGCACTACACCGGCATGGCTGCCGTTACGTTCAAGCCTGAACTCTCCGCGCCGAATCTAGCGCAGGCAGCCGGCATCTCCGTTCTGAGCATTGCCGCCGTCACCACCTTCACATTCCTGGTACTTGGCTTGGCGCTGCTGACATCGGCCGTGGACCGGAGATTCGCGGCGCAGGCGCGGCAATTGCAGATCAGCGAGCAACGCCTGGGGCAAACGGTGGAATCCGCTCAGGTGATTTTATGGTGCATAAACATAACCACTTCACGATTCACCTTTGTCAACACCAAAGCGGAAACGCTGCTGGGCTACAAAGTGGAACAGTGGGTGAATAGACCTTCCTTTTGGATGGACCATATTCATCCGGAAGACCGCGGCCTGGTGAAAGCGCATTACGCCCAGGTCCTGGAAGAAAAAGGGACAAACAGATTTGAACAGAGTAGATTTGAACACCGAATGATCGCCGCGGACGGCCGGATTCTATGGCTAGCCACGTCGCTGCGTATCACCGGCGTGAACGAAGATTCCAGAGAACTGGTCGGCGTCATGACGGATATTACGCAGCGCAAGCAGGCGGAGGAAGCGGCTCAACAAGCCAAAAGCAATTTTCTGGCGAATATAAGCCATGAAATTCGCACGCCCATGAACGGGATACTTGGCATGAGCGAACTGGTACTCGATACCGCTCTCGACCCGGACCAGCGCGAGTATCTGGGTATGCTGAAATCCTCGGCCGATTCCTTGCTCACGCTCCTGAATGACGTGCTCGATTTCTCGAAAATCGAATCGGGCAAATTTGAACTGTATCCGGTTCCGTTTAATCTGCGCGACGGCTTGGCGATGGGCATGAAGAGGCTAGCGGCGCGAGCACAGCAGAAGGGATTGAAACTGGTCTACGACGTGGGAGCCGGCGTGCCGGAATTCATCGTCGGAGATCCCGCCCGGCTGCGGCAGATCATCCTGAATCTGGTCGATAACGCCATTAAATTTACCGACCGGGGCGAAGTGGCCTTAGTGGTTGAACCGGAGCAGAACGCTTCGGTTTCGCCTGGCAATAACCAAATCAGTCTCAAATTTACCGTGCGTGATACAGGCATAGGGATCGCCCGGCAAGACCAGCAATTGATTTTTCAGCCGTTCACGCAAGCGGATGGTTCAACAACGCGCCGGTTCGGGGGCACTGGCCTGGGGTTAAGTATTTCCGCGCGGCTGGCAAGCATGATGCACGGCCGGATCTGGCTGGAAAGTGAAGTGGGCCAGGGCAGCCGATTTTATTTCACGGCCCAGTTCGAGCCGGTAAAACTGGAACGCCGTTCGCCGTGGAATAAAGAAGCAAGATTGGCTGATCTGACCGCCCGCACCTTGCGCATTCTATTGGTGGATGATGATCGCGTCAATCAACGCCTCACGCTTCGGATACTGGAAAAGCAAGGTCATCAAGTAGCGGTAGCCTCAGACGGGCTGCAAGCTATGGATGTCTTAAAGCAACGGTCTTTTGACGTGATTCTGATGGATGTCCAGATGCCCGGCATGGACGGCTTTGAAGTGACCGGCCGCATTCGAAAGAACGAGGAAAATACGGGGGCTCATCAACCGATTATCGCCATGACGGCGCACGCGCTGGCCGGCGACCGGGAACGCTGCCTCGCGGCCGGGATGGACGACTATGTTGCCAAGCCGATTCGCCGTACGGAATTGACAGAGGCCCTCAATAAAGTGTATTTCGCGTTGCAGCGGGCGAGAGTCAGTTATCAATACGCTGCCGGACCGTATACGGCCGGGTACGGCGTTTCTTCGTCAACGACAATAGAGGCGTGAGCAAGGCGATTTTTGTCGGCGGAACCGCCTCAAACGTGGGTAAGAGTTGGATGGCTACGGCGCTCTGCCGGACCTTGTTCCGGCGCGGTGTTCGAGTCGCGCCCTTCAAGGCTCAAAACATGTCGAACAATTCGTTTCCGTGCCTAAGCGGCGGCGAGATTGGACGCTCGCAAGTAGCGCAGGCGGAAGCCTGCGGATTGGAACCGGAACCTGCGATGAATCCGGTTCTGCTTAAACCCACCGGAGATTCCTGTTCACAAGTGATTCTTCACGGCAAGGTTTGGAAAACGGTGCATGCGAAAGAATATTACGAGCATACGCCGTTTCTGCGGCAGGAAACGCTGACGGCATACGAAGATCTTGCCAGGCGCTTCGATGTGGTGGTGATGGAAGGCGCGGGCAGCGTGGCCGAGATCAATTTGTGGGGCCGCGATTTCACGAATCTCAGCATGGCTGAGGCCGTGCAAGCCAAATGTCTGCTGGTGGCTGATATTGAGCGCGGGGGCGTGTTTGCCTCTATTTTAGGAACGCTGGATCTTTTGCCGCCCGCGTATCGCCGCCTCATTCATACGTTCGCGGTGAACCGCTTTCGCGGAGACCGCGCTTTGTTTGCGGATGGTGTTTCGATTTTGGAAGAACGATCACAGCTTCCCTGCCTCGGCGTGTTTCCTTTTGTGCGCGACGTGCATGTGGACGCCGAGGATTCACTTGCTTCTGTAACGCCCGCAAGTAATGAATCGCATCCTAAAATCGCGATCCTGCGCTTCCCGCGCATATCGAATACGACTGATTTCCGGCTCCTGCCGCAGGCCGATTGGTTGGAGCGTCCGAATTCCCAACGCTACGAGTTTATTTTGTTGCCGGGAACAAAATCTACAGTGGCGGATTTGGGTTGGTTGCGATCATCGGGATTGGATTCGTGGCTTTTGAGGCAGCATGCGGAAGGCGCGCAAGTGCTGGGAATTTGCGGCGGCTATCAGATGCTGGGCGAAAGCATTGACGACCCGGAGGGAGTCGATGGTTCTCCGGGATGCGTAATGGGATTAGGACTGCTGCCGGTGCGGACTGTAATGGAGCCGGAGAAGACTACGCGGATACGCAATGCTCAAACTCAGGCGGGCACACGATTTCAAGCGTATGAGATTCACATGGGCCGGACCGAGCAGTTGGAAGCCTTAGCGCCTTTTGCGCTTCTGGACGATGGCTCCCCGGAGGGAGCGAGAAAAGAAAGAGTAGCGGGAACCTATCTACATGGCGCGCTCGAATCAGCCGCGTTGGTGAGTGAGTTATTCGGGTTTACGCCTCGCGCAAATGAAACGAAGGTGCAAAACTATGATGCGCTCGCGGATTGGCTCGAGGCTTTCTCTTCTCGCAAGGTACTGGATGAGTTGTTAGCCGGCGGCGAACCGCTGCAGAGTCAAGACCAAATCCTGGTCCGTTCCGAGAGCGTCTAACCGCACATGCGTCGCGCCCATGGCTTCAGCTAAAAGGGCGGGACGGCCCGTAGTATTTACTTTAAGTTCGGTGTCAATCACCAACGCCGGACAGCAGACGGCCTGCGCGGCATGCAAGGCGTCGGCCCACGGATCACCAGATGCGGACACATTGGCCCGGCCATCCGTCAGCAAAATCAGGACCGTGAATGGAGTTATGTATTGCAAAGCCATTTCAAGTCCGTGAGCAAGTGGAGTGCGTCCGCCCGTCGGCAAATATTCAAGTGCCTGGCGGACAGCCTCAGCGCTGCGCGTAGGTTCGATCACAAGCTGCGCCGATGCGCCACGAAAAGCGATCAAAGCCACTTCATCACGACGTTGGGAAGATGCTTCTAGAAGTCCGATAACGGCGCCTTTCACCGTTCGCATGCGATCACGGGCAGCGTGCGAGCCGCTCGAATCGACTACGAACAGAAAGCGAGTTTTAATCTTGGGCTCGCGCACCCGTTCCTGTAAATCTTCACGCGCGGGAATAGCTTGCCCCGTGCGCGCCAGAGATCTTGTAACCGTGGTTCGCGCGTCTAGTTCGATCGGTTGATCGTTTCTTCGGATAGCCACTACTGGGCCTCGCAGGTTACCTTGCCTGTGGTTCGCCTCAAGGCGCGGTGCCTCAACTGGCTTGCTGGCAAAGACACGCTCGCCCATCGGAGCTCTATCTGTACTTTCGCCTTGAGATTGATTTTGAGGAGGAGCCGGCGGTCGATTGGGTGGACCCGGTTTCGCCCGGTGCGCCAACGCCAACGGAAGCACGGCTTGTACGTGTTCTTCGAGCACAACATCGCTGCCATCCAAAGCGGCATGAGCCATACTCGCGCGCACGATGGCCAGGTCTGCTCGAAGCGACGCGACGTTGTGTTCTAACACCGTTTCGCTGATGAGATCCAGTATGCCCCCGGGACAAACCACAGCTCCCACGTTCCGGCGCGCAGCCGCCAACCTCTCGCTCAGATGCTCTCGTTCGGTGCGCCACTCCGCCGCAAACGACGCCGGATTTGCGTCGAACTGCAATCGACGCTCCAGCACGGATCTGCGTTCCGCCGTGTTCTTCGATGCATGGACGTCGACCACCAGCGCGAAGCGGTCCAGCAATTGCGGCCGCAAGCTGCCTTCTTCCGGGTTCATGCTGCCCAGTAATAGAAATTTGCATTCTTGCGACTGGCTGAAACCTTCCCGCTCCAGAAACATCACTCCGCCGGAGGCTACATCAAGTAAAGAGTCAGCCAAATGATCAGGGAGTAAGTTGACCTCATCCACATACACCACTCCGCCGTGCGCTTGCGACAAAAGGCCTGGTTTCAGCGTGGATTCGCCCTTCAACGCAAGATCAAGATCCAGGCCGCCCAACAGGCGATCTTCCGTGGCGCCTAACGGAAGATTGATGAACGGCGATTCCGCAGGCAGTAGCTGCGTGAGCGCACGGGCGGCAGTGCTTTTGCCGGCGCCTTTATCGCCTCTCAACAGCACGCTCAAGCGTCCGTCGATGGCCGCCAACAGCAGTGCGAGCTTCAACTCCGGCTGGCCGACGATAGCACTGAAGGGATAAGCGTGCGGCCTCATTCTCCCATCGCTTCCAGCACGGTTTCGCTTTCGAGCAACACTTGCCGCAACGCATCCAGTGTCTCAGGTTTAGGCTGTTCCCACAGTTCCCGCCGCGCCGCTTCCAGCAGTCTTTCAGCGATGCTGTTCAGCGCCCATGGGTTGGATTTCGCGTAGAATTCCCGCATGGCAGGATCAAGCGCGTACTGTTCCGCTAAACCTTCATAAACAAAATCAGGCGCGATCTGCGCGGTAGCGTCAAAGCCGAAAATGTAATCCACCGTCGCCACTAGTTCCAAACCGCCTTTGTAGCCGTGCCGTTTAATACTTTCAATCCATTTCGGATTCACCACGCGCGAACGGTACACGCGCAGCGCCTCCTCGCGCAGATCGCGGACGCGGGCCTGATCCGGACGCGAACTGTCACCGAAATAGGCCTTCGGCTGCGCTCCGGTTAGCGCGCGAATCGTCGCTACCATGCCGCCTTGAAATTGATAGTAATCGTCGGAATCGAAAATGTCATGTTCGCGATTATCCTGGTTATGCAACGCGACTTGCACCGTCTTCAGCCGGTCAGCGAAGACGCCGCGCGCATCCACGCCGTTGGCATCTTTTGCATATGCATAGCCGCCCCACTCCAGAAAAACGTGCGCCAAATCCTGGTCCGTTTGCCAGTGGCCGGTCTCCATCAGCGCTTGTATGCCAGCACCATAACTACCCGGCTTCGCGCCGAAAACACGATAGCGCGCTTGTGATTCGGCGTCTTCTATTGGCAAGTCCTGGTTTTTCGCGAGATCCGCGAGGTAATGTTTACGCGGAAAGTTCATCTCCGGTGTTTCGTCTGCATTTACCACTAACAACACCGCGTCATCAAATAGGTCAATCAAATGTGGGAAGGCATCGCGGAAAAAACCGCTGATGCGGAGCGTGACATCCACGCGCGGGCGGCCTAAGCGTTCCAGCGGAATCATCGCAACACCTTCCATGCGCCGCGATTGCGAACTCCAAACCGGTTCGACGCCCAGCAGCGCAAAGGCCTCCGCAATGTCATCACCATGCGTCCGCATCTGCGAAGTGCCCCAGGCGCTGAGCCCCACCATTTCGGGATAGCAATTCTCTTCCTTGCGGTAACGCTCTATGGCCTCATGCGCCAGTTGTTGCCCCACGCGCCAAGCCGCCTGCGACGGCAGCGCGCGCGGATCCACAGCGAAAAAGTTACGCCCAGTGGGAAGAATATGCGCCATGCCCCTGGTGGGCGCGCCAGAAGGACCCGCGGGCACATAACGGCCTTCCAGCGCGTTCAAAACATTCGCGATTTCTTCATCCACGCGCTCTAAATTCGGAACTAATTGGCGGCAAGCAAATTCGAGCACCTTACTAACGTCATCAAACACGCAGCGCAGCACTGCGTTTTGCACATCGGAGATCGCCGACAACTGGAATCCGGTCTCTTCAAGAAGCCGGTAAAGATCACTCGATAACGTTTCTACCGCTTCCAAAACATCGGCGTGCGACCGGCAGACGATACCTACAATTTCCGTTGGCGCTTCCAGCTTGACGCCGGGTTGTGCCAGCAACTCCGTGAGGTCATATCCAAACGCTTGCAACAACGATTCCTGCAACCCTGGCACGCCCGCGTTCGAAAGCCGAGTGAGCGCGCGAAGCATATCCGGCAGCGGCGGCATCTCACCTAAAACATGCAGGCCATCCCGAATCTGCGCCATGCCTAATTCGCACAAATAGCCATCGATATCTTCGAGCAGGTGCGCGACATCATTACCGCTCATCTCGGAAAGCGAAACCGGAATACCTTCGGGAGTGAGTTCGTCATCCCAATCGTGTTTATGGTCGCCATGGTCGCGCGACAGCATTCCCTTCAAATCCAGATCCGCTTTTAGATTTGTATCTTGAATCAAATCCCAAATTTGCTGCTGAAGAAACGGGAGTTTACTGGGGTCCAGCTTTTCCAGAGCGTAATATTCATTCACCAATTGATTGATCTGCGCCAGTGCCCCATAGGTTTCCGCATTTGTCATAGGCGGGGTCAGATGATCCACTACCACTGCATGCGCGCGCCGCTTCGCCTGGCTGCCTTCGCCCGGATCGTTAATGATAAACGGATAAATGAGCGGCAGATCCTCTAGCAGAATGTCGGGGAAGCATTCGCCGGAGAGCCCAATGCCCTTGCCCGGAAGCCATTCCAGCGTTCCATGCTTGCCCACATGAACAATGGCATCCGCGCCCCAGCCGCCCTGATCCAAGGGCGCTCCCAGCCAGCGGTAAAACGCCGTGTAGTGGTGCGTCGGCGGCAAGTCTGGCGTGTGATAAATCGCGTCCGGATTCATTCCGTAGCCACGCGGCGGTTGCAAAGCCACTAGCGCATTTCCCAACTCCATGGCGGCAAAGTGGTAGCTACTTTCATCGCTAAATGGTTCTTCGGTGACGCGGGCTCCCAATTGCAAAAGCATTCCACCGATGAGCTTTTTATCGGACTTCGATTTATTCGCTCGAATGGAATAGCCCTGATCGGCCGGCGTTCCCCAGCACTCTTCCATTTTTAAACGGGCCGTGTCGGGAAAGGATTGGAATGCCTGTTTATAAGTGGGCCGGTCGAAACACGATGCTCGCTTCGGGTCAAGCGGATGAGTCTCGTCATAAGTGCCGCGCGAGAGTAGATCCTGCATGAACGCGTCGCTTGATTCAGGAAGTTGGGCAATACGGTAGCCGCGCGTTTTCATTCCACGCAGCAGATTCAACAGGCTGGCCGGGGTATCTAGACCCACCGCGTTACCCACCTGCGAAGCTTTGGCAGATGAATTCGTAAGCACGAAGGCAATGCGTTTATCCGAATTAGCAAGCGCCCGCAGACGAGCCAAGCGTGCCGCGATACCCGCTAATCGATCCACGCGCTCCGGATGTGCCGCGTACAACGTTTCAGGATTTGCGGATGACCGCTCTTTGAAAGAGATAGGGACCGAGATAATGCGCCCGTCAAATTCAGGAAGCGCAACGTTGATGGCGGTTTCAAGCGCCGAAAGTCCGCGTCGCGAAACTTCCCATGCGCCTTGCGGCATGCCGGCGGCAATTGCCTGCAGCACAGGAATATCCAGCTTTTTCAGAACGCCCACGTCGCCCAGCGCAAACGAAAGCGTGCAGACCAAAACATCGGCGCGCCCCGCCAACAGACGCAACGCTGCCGGAACATCGCCGTCCAAAACTTTCAGACTCGACGTAAAGATGCAGAGCGAGTTTAAACCTTTCGCCTCCAATGCACCCGCGATGGCATCGATAAACGCCGTATTTCCGCTGAGCATGTGCGCGCGATAAAACAATACAGCCGCAGTGGGCTTCGCGGGGTCCGCCTGGCGCGTCCAATCCTCCATCGTGGGTGTTTCCAGCTCAGGCAGATAAATGCCGTGTTCCGGCATCTGCGCGGGAGGATCGTACCCATGTCCGGTTAACAGCAAGCGATCCGATAAAAACTTCAAACACTCGGCCACGTTACGCGGACCGCCCAATCCCAGATAACCCGTCACGGTCTCCAACACGTCCCGCGGGACATTTCCCGCGTGCATGAGCTCCGGACTCATCTCTCCGGTGCCGCTGACAATCACCAGATGCTTTGAATTTTCAAAGCAATGCCGCTGCAATGCTTCGAAGCCAAACACTGTCTTGGTTGGACCGTGCAAACGCAGCACAACGATATGCGATTGCGCCAAGTCGCCTTCTAGCAGCAGCGTCATTTGCTCTTCCGTGCGAATGGAATTGAGAGACAAACACGTAACGGTCAATTCCGGCGGAAGCTCCTGCCTGACACGCTGAATGGTCAGCAAATCGGTATCGGCATGCGATAACAACGCAACGCCCTCCAACGGCTTCGTGTTTTCGCTGCCGGGCTGCGTGCGCGCAACTACCGGACGAACATCCCAATCGTAATAATTAAATGCGTATTCCCCCAACTCTTGCGGCGGCTGCAGAAAACGGTCAGCCTTAACCATAGACTCGATATAGTCAAAGATCAGGCGCACTTGCCACGGACTATTCACCGAATGAAACCAGATGGCGCGCCCATCGAAAACGAGGCTGGCCACATTCGCTAACACGCAAGGCCCCAAGCAACCGCCCTTCGTCAGATGAACCAGGTTGCGCAGTTTCCGCCCGATCCACTCGTCCTTATAAGTGTCCACCGGAACTGCCGCATAGCCGCGCTCCGTGCGGCCGCAACAGCAACCGCTATAGCAATAGGAAAGATGCGCGCGGCGCTGCGGAATGTTGACCGTGCGTCCATCCGCGCGAACTACTTTTTGGCGATAAGTTTCCGGCATAATTCAAACACGATGGCGCACCAGCCAAACCAGATATGGCCCTCCCAGGACTGCCATCATGGCGCCCGCTGGGATCTCTGCTGGCGCGAGTAGAACCCTTCCTAAAGAATCGCAAGAAGCCAGCAGCACGCCTCCCAGCAGAAATGAACACGGCATCAAAACACGATGATCGGAAGTCACGCGCGAGCGCACCAGGTGTGGAACAATCAATCCGATGAACCCGATAGGTCCAGTCAACGCGACGGTAGCCGCAGTCAGAATAGAGCCGCAAAAATAGCCGGTCAGCATGAGCCTGGACACCTTAACGCCGCGCGTGGCCGCCCACTGCTCGCCCACAGCTAGAAGATTCCAACTCTTGGCCTGCGAAATCACAATGCATACCATCGCCGTCACGGCTGCCATGTACGCAACCAACGGCGTATAACTGGTGGAATCCACGCTGCCAATCAGCCAGCGTGAGATGGAAAAAGAGCGCGAGACGCCGGCCAGGCTTTGCATCAGAACAATCAACGCCAAACAAACACTGTTCACCGCTATACCGGTGAGAAGAAGACTGAGCGCCGAAAGTTGCCGTTTTTCTACCGAACTGCCGATCACCAGGAACAGAACTACCATCGCTCCGATTAAAGAGCCGATCCAAATGGCCGGCATGCCAAGCAGCGTTTGCCCTCCAGCTGAAAGAACCGCAACAGCGCCGAGCGCGGAGCCGGTGGAAACACCCAGCGTATAAGGCGTGGCTAGCGCGTCGCGCAGCATCGCTTGAAATAAGCTCCCGCCCAAGGAGAGCGCTCCGCCGGCAAATAGCGCCAGGAGCGTGCGTGAGATGCGCAACTGCACCAAAATTCCGAAGTCCGGCGCTTGCCGGTGAAGAATATGATCGATATCCAGACGCCCCGGCCCAACCCACGGCAACAGGATCATTGCCGCGACGAAGACAAGGGAAGAAGAGATGATCCATCGGCGTCCGAAGCTTGTCATTAAAACCAAACCCAGGGCCGTCCAGCCGGTGTCGCGCCCATTTGTAAGCGCGGCGAAAACAGCTTCAGCCATTCCGGAGCAGCCTGTGCATCCGGTACCGCAATATCGGCTGCCACTTTCCTTTCCGCCAGCACCAGAATGCGAGTACAATGCGCCAAGGCGAGGTTAATATCGTGCGTCACCGCAATACACAGAGCACCACCAGCGCTCTCCCGCTGAAGTAGCGCAAAACAGTGCAACTGTTGATCGACATCCAGAAAGGTAGACGGCTCATCAAGCAACATGCATTCGGCTTTCTGCGCCAGACAGGCCGCCAGCAGCACGCGCTGCCTTTCGCCGCCGCTCAATGTAGTAAGCCGGCGATTCCGGAATTGCAGGCAATGGGTGCGCCGCATCGCGGATTCCACTTCTTCGCGGTCCAGTTCTGATTCATGCCAGGTATCCGTATGCGGATAACGGCCCATAGCCACCAGCTGTTCCGCCTTGAATGGCAAATTCGCGCCGACAGACTGCGGCAGATGACTCAAGCGGCATGCGAGTTCGCGCGCCGGCCAATCGGCAAGCACGCGCCCGTCTATTTTGATCTCGCCGCTCAAAGGACTATGCAACCCCGCGATCAGATCCAGAAGAGTACTCTTCCCTGCCCCGTTAGAACCCATCAACGCAATGAACTCTCCACCGCGCGCCTCAAAGCCGATACTGTCCAGAATTGGATTTCCGCCAGCCGAGTAAGACACGTTTTCGAGTTTCAACCACACTTTAGTGATTGTCCCGCTCATGCAGAATTCCAGAAAGAAGCTCAACCACTTCAGCCACGCGCGGTCCTGGCACAACAAACTCATCCGCATTGAGTACACGCAGATGGTGGTTGCGCACGGCTGTCAATTCCTTGTGTTCCTGCCACAAGACTTCGGTTGCGGCACGCGCCTGATCGTTCCCCATCATGGGAGTCGAAGTATCAATGATGAAATCCGGATTTGAACGGATGACGGTTTCAAGCGAAATACGCGGATACGCGGGCAACGACGATTGTTGCAACACGTTGACGCCTCCCGCAATTTCAATTAACTGATTGAGATAAGAATCCGAACCCACCGCCACAAAATCCGCGAGCGTCCCCGCTCTCCTGCCCACGATGAACAGCACCTTGGGCTTCGGCAGCCCGGCGGTTTTCTGCCGCACCACATTCAGCCGGGCTTCAATGCCGTTCACCAACGTTTTGGCTTGCGTATCCACGCCCGCTGCCTTGCCAAGCGTCTCAATTGCCGTATAGAGCTGCGGTAACGTCTCAATTTCCACTTCCACATACGGAATACCCAACGCCGTCAGACGCGTCGATAGGTCATTGGACAGCTTCTTAATCACCACCAGATCGGGAGATAGCCGCGCGATGGCTTCGGCATTCGGCTTCAAGTAAGTGCCGACTTTCGGCAGCTTGACTACCTCCGGAGGAAAGCGGCAGTAATTCGAAACGCCAACAACGCTAGGCCCAAGGCCTAATGCGAAAAGCGTCTCGGTAATGCTCGGTGCGGTCGAGACAATCCGACGCGGCTGCGCTTGCGCGGCATACAGAAAAAATGTAGCGATGAGTAAAACCCGTTGCAGCATGATTAAAACGAAAATCCCAGCCCGGAAGCAAACGTGGCGCGCGCCGCCAGGTAACCGGATTCGTAATAAGCCTGATTGAAAATGTTATCCACCTTCGTATACGCCCGCACCGACCGTTTTTCGTTCGACCAAATCCGGTAATTTAACATGACTCCCGCATTAGTGAATCCCGGAAACAAATAAGCACTCGATTCGAAACCCGCAAATAGAGCCGCATAATATGACGACCCGTGATAAAGCATAAAAGTGGTGTCAAAGCGTTTACCCCATTGCTTTGTAGCCACCAGGCTGACAGTATGCGCCTGCACCCCGAATGCTTTGAAAACTCCAGGCACCGTAATGTCCTGATCGGTTTCCGCATTTGTATAGGTATAGGAACCTTTCAGAATCAGACCCTTCGTGGGCCGCGCCTCCACGTCAATCTCCGCGCCACGCGAGATTCCACCGGAACCATTGATGTAACCAAACAAGCGTTGATAGGGATCGGTTAACGGGTTAATGATGCCGCTCTCGTCGAACTGAATGATATGGACAATCCTTGTGTAAAAATAAGTGGCCGAAACGCGCACGCGATTTTTGAATAGATATTGATCCACGCCGCCGTCCGCGGAATTGTAGCGATCAGGCGCGAGACGAGGGTCGCCGTATGCTGAAAAAGTAATGATGCCCGTGATTGGGTCATTGCTAAATCCGCCGCCGAAGCGTTCATAAAGCGAAGGCGCGCGATAAGCGTTACCGACATGCGCCCGCAATTTGGTATTGCTCTTCGGAATGAGATAAGCAATGGACACATCACCCGTTAATGCCGACGGAGGAGACTGAAGCGGAACACTGGCGTAAACACTGGGCGGCCCGTTGGTCAGGAAATTCGGTTTGGACAACGAAAAATCTTCGAAACGGCCCGAGAAAGAAATTTGCAAGCGCCGTCCGAATAAGCCCGTCTGTGTGGCAAAATATGCAGCGTTCGAACTCTGGCTGATGTTTGTTGATTCCAGAACACGGTTCGGCCCCGGCTGGTTATTGTCCTGATGATCGAAATAGCCTTCTCGTTCAAATTCATAGCCGCCAGTCAAACTCAACCACGGCGCTACCTGCGCCGTACCGTGAATATTAAATGTATCGGTATCGCCGACATAATTGCCGTAATTCACGGCCGGCACATCACCGGAAATGCTTTCATAGATCCGGTTAGTGTGCACTCTTTGATAGCTGGCCTGCCAGTTCACATTTGCATTCACTACGTCGTGAAACAGCAAAGCATTGGTGAGAAACCAAGAGCTGCGCCTGGTCGTGGGGTCGTTAAGATCTGGAATAAAAGTTGCGTTCCCATAATTCGGCGTGCCGCCCGCCTGAAGAATAGCAACCTGGCTGGGAGGCAGCGGGATAGCTTGGATCACGCCGCTGGCTGGAAGATTCGCGGCGGGGATGCCTACAGTTGAAGGGCTATCGTTGGTCTGCGCAAAATCATCCGAACCCCAAAGCCGGTCACTGATGGTCATGTGCGAATTGATGTCGTAATGCACAAAGCCTTGCCCACCGGTGCTGCGGTAGGCATCATGGCCGTCCACGCCTTTCGTTACGTTCAAGTGCAGAAAACCAGCGGTAAATTTCAGGCGATCTTTGAATGCCCCGCCCGCAAGCGAACCGCGCCCGCGAAACAAACCAAGATTGCCGCCTTCCGTTTGCAATTCGCCGTGCAGAGGGCCGCCGCCCGGATCGGTCACCACATTAATTGCGCCGCCCACCGCATTCGTTCCGTAAAGCGAGGAGCCCGATCCTCTGAGTATTTCCACGCGGTCGGCATCAATAAAATTCAGCGTTTGCAGAAAAGAGCTGGCATCTGCCTGCGTACCGGACGCATCGCGAAAACGCAGCCCATCCACCAGGATTGAGGTCGCGTCCGGCTGCAGGCCGCGAGTCCGGAAATTTGTAAATTGTCCCATTCCGCCGGAGCCTTGCACCTGCACGCCAGGCGTGTAGCGCACGATATCCGCTAACTGAACCGCATTCCTATTCTCGATTTCGTCCTTATCCACCACGCTGACGGCTTTTGAAATTTCCGAATCCACCTGCGCCTCGCCCGAAGCGGTCACAAACACGGTTTGATTGACGCCCGCGATGGACAATACAACATCCTGTTCCTTCACTTGGCCGCGATCCACTTGTACGTTGGCAACCGCCGTTCTAAAGCCTTCTTTCTGCACTTCCAGAACATAGGCGCCGCCTACGACGCGGTCAAAACGATAACTTCCCGACGCCGGAGTGACCGCATCCAAAAGCGTGCTGGCGTCCTGCCGCAGCAGACGGACCTGCGCATCACCGATAGGCTTGCCCTGCGCATCTTTTATTTGTCCCTGCAAACCCGTCTGGCTTTGGGCCGTCAATACAGCCGTGACGGCAACCAGCACGGATAAAAACTTAATCACGAATCGTTAACCTTTCTCGTCTATGAAAAACATATGCCGGCTGTCCATCGCTGGTAGACAGGACCTCGGCCCGAATACCAAATACTTGTTGCAACCGTTCGGCACTGAGCACGCGTTCCCGGTCGCCGGAATCCACTAAGCGTCCGCCATTGACCAGCGCCACGCTAGCGGCGTACCGCGCCACCGCATTCAAATCGTGAGTCGCCAATACAACGCATTGCCCCGCCTTGGCGAGGGCACGGCACAAATCAAGAATCTCCAACGTGTGTTCCACATCCAAGCTCGCGGTGGGCTCATCCAGCAAAATGAATTCCGGTTCTACCGCCAAACTGCGCGCGATCAGGACGCGCTGCCGCTCACCACCCGAAAGCGTATTCACCAAGCGGCCGCTAAGCTGCGCAATGTCACAGCGTTCGAGCGCCGTGCGCACGGCCAGCTGGTCCACTGCGGTCTCACGCGCAAATCTCCCACGATGCGGATGGCGCCCCATGGCGACGATCTCTTGCACCGTAAA